>JAITIO010000042.1 GCA_031279395.1 Puniceicoccales bacterium
TGTTGGCGGATCGCTCCCGCAACTCCCAATCCCACACCAGCCCCCAGTGCTGCTCCAGTCAATGCGGCGGCGGTACCACCCACTATCGCGGATCCTGCAGCCGCTCCCGCTCCGGCACCGGCAATCCTCCGCCGCCCATCGCCCCGCAACCCCCGCACAGCATTACACACACCATGCTGCCCATCAGCAAAATGCCAACCAACATCCCTTTTGTCCGTCTTCTCTTTTCCCTATTTTCCACCGGACTTCCTCCTTGGACCCCAGTGTAGTCATCCCTCTTCCTTTCTCAACGCTTTTGTTCCCTGGCACTCACAATCCTCACAAATAGCCCTATGTTTCTTCGCCCATGACCCTTCGATTGCCCGTGGACTACCTAAGGTGATTAGCCATGGCAACTTCCTTCCAAGTGTCCCACATCTCCCAAAGGATATGGTGTAATTCCCCAATGATGCATTCCAACTTGCCGATTTCATCATTCGCCATCGCCGTTGCCACCTCCAAAAAAGTTGATGCTTTCATAGTCGATGTTATTATCGACCTCCTTTCCTTTCCGGTAAAAGTCAAGGGCGGATTCCATGGATGCTCTCACGGGGTCGTTGGATAGCCGGGCATAAATTGCAGTCGATTGTGGCGATTTGTGACCCAACGACTTCCCGATTATGAGCAGGCTCGTTCCTGCTATGGCTTGGTAGCTGGCCAATGTCCTCCTCAAGTCATGGATACGCAGGTTTTTTAACCCCGCCCGGTCCAGTATCTTCTTCCAGGCTTTTTGGGGGCTAACTAAACATCCACTCTTACCATGACCGGGAAATACCCACGGTATGGATGAATCTTTGAGCCAGGAACGGTCGCTTAGGATTTCCAGGGCTTCTCCGATTAATGGAATTCTTACGGGCTCTCCATTTTTCGTATCCGGAATCCTCCATTCGTTTATGGAAAAATCTATGTCTTCCCACCGCATGCCTAGTACATTTGATCTACGAGCACCAGTATACAGACACATCAAAAAGAAATCTCTCATGTCTCTGTTCACAGGGGTTCTTCCCTTCCGCTAGTTGGCCCTTTATTTTTTGGGCTGCTTTCCCCTTGCTAGCTCTACTGTCATATCAGGAAAATGTCCTAGGATTATTTCTTTTTGTTGTCCTTTTATTCTCCTTCGTATCATAAAGCTTTTATGTCCGGTTGCTGTTACATACAAACTTAGTCCTTTTTCTTTTGTATCGTGAAATTTTATTTTTCCTTTCGGGGGAATTGGTAGTTCCAGAAGGGTTGCTTTGGTAAAATTTATCTCCGTTAGGATGTGATTCAATTTTTGAAGTAAATGCTGAATCGACATAAAATCAATATGCAATTATTACGTAATCGATAGAAAGTTTTTGCCGAATTGCATTGGGTGACCAATTGGGGGATCTGCATACTTGCACCCTATCCATCATTGTCGTTTTAAGTGGGAAATGATATTCGGCTGGATATTGTTTTCGATATGCGTATCTTTTGTCTCAGTTATAGCCAGAGAGTCAGCCTGTCAGCCTCGTTGAGACCTCTCCTTTGGAACAATCTGCAGTGGAACAGTTTCCCTCTGTTTCCCTCTAAGGGATATGTCAATCCGTTAGATTATATTTTCTAAGTATTTCTTATAATTTCAATATAGAAAAAAGGTAACAGAGGTAACAAATGACGATAAAGTGCAGATATTTACTGGGATTGAGACCGTGCTACCAGGTACAGCCCTGTCAATCGTTTCGTCCTTTCCTTATTTTGGGCTGCAATGGAGTATGCTCTGGGGTCTCCAACGAGAAACACTTTATTTTTTCCACGCGTAATGGCAGTATACAGAAGGTTGCGCTGTAACATTATATAGTGCTGTTTCAGTAGTGCAATTATTACGATGGGAAATTCACTACCCTGGGATTTGTGTATGCTTATGGCATAGGCCAAATGGATATCCGACAAATTCCCTTTATTTAGGCACACAATCTCATCTCCGAATTTGGCCGTTGCCGTATGATCATCGTCGTTTAAATAGGTTATATTGCCAAGATCTCCGTTGAAAATATTCTTTTCGTAATTGTTTCTTATTTGAATGATTTTGTCCGCAATTCTAAACTGTGTCCAAGGAACACCATATTCCTTTGGAATAAAAATACTTTGAAAGGTGGTATTTAAATTTTCCGTTCCAATTATTCCTTGATGTACGGGGACTAAAACTTGCACATCGTTGATTGGGTCAACATTGTACCACATGGGAAGATATTTTTGACACAGGAGAGTTATCCTTTCCAGGCAGATTTCAGGAGTTTCAGCCTCTAGGAAGTGAAAATCGCGGGATGGATTGATGTCGCCAAAGGAATGCATTATTTCTGGGCAATCTTCCACCGCATGGATGATGTTGTGGGCGACGGAAACGATTTCACTGCAAGCTTCCTGGCGAAAGATTCTATCCAACCGTGTGACACGAAATTTTCCAGATTTTATAATGTCCCCCAACACATTTCCCGGTCCTACGGAAGGCAATTGGTCGATATCGCCGACAAGTAGCACGTGGGCGGTAGTTGGAAGCGCTCTAAACAATGAAGCAGCTAAGAAAATATCAACCATGCTTGCTTCGTCTACCACAATGAAATCCAGTTTGAGTGGCGTAGATTCATCGTGCAAAAATGTGCGTTCCCCAGGCTTATATTGCAGTAACCTGTGAATCGTTTGGGCAGGTTTCCCTGTGGTTTCGGAAATTTTTTGGGCAGCACGCCCCGTAGGAGCACAGAGGACAATGTTCGCCTTTTTGGCAGAAAGAATTGTCACAAGCGAACGAAGAATGGTCGTTTTCCCAGTCCCAGGACCACCGGTCAAGATCGATACTTTGTTGGTCAATGCGGCTTCGATGGCTGCAATTTGTCCCGACGCAAATGCCAAACTTTCACGCTTTTGTACCCAATCAATCGCTTTTTCTGTCCAAATATCGGGAAGCGTTGAACTTTTATCGAAGAGAATATTTTGTAAACACTTAGCTATGGTATCTTCCATATTTTTTAGAGATGACTTTTGTACGATTTCATCGGAAATTTTGCACAACCTGCCGAAGGTGATTAACTTTTCAATGCGTTCGTTGATCCTGTCGGGAGACAATTCCAACAAGATCTGTGCTGATTTTAGTAGCTGTTGGCGGTGGATGCATGTATGGCCATCATCCTCTGCCAGCGATAAAATGTGCATAATTCCAGCATCGATACGGGATGAATGCGTGGAAGGGATGCCAAGATTTTTCGCAATTTTATCGGCTGTTTTGAATCCCACCCCTTGCACCTCCTGGGCAACGCGATAGGGATCGGTCTCTAAAATTGTCCGTGCTCCAACACCATATTTCTCATATAATTTAATGCATAGCGCATTGGTCACATCGTAGGTCTGCAAAAAAATCATGATATCCCGTATGGCAAATTGGGAATCCCAGGCGTCTTTTATCTTTGCCGCACGCTGTTTTCCAATCCCATCAACTTCCAACAGCCGAGCGGATTCGGTCGACAGAATATTAAACGTATCCGCTCCGAAATAATCTACTATTTTCTTTGCATAGATTTTTCCAATTCCTTCGATCAATCCACTGCCCAGATAGCGCCGAATTCCTCTGATATCGGAAGGCAATTTGGATTCAAAGTGTTCCACATTGAACTGCCTTCCGTGCCTTTCGTGAACCGTCCAATCCCCTGTCATTTCCAAGGTTTCTCCGGGTTGAACTCCCGGTAAAATTCCACATACCGTTACCCTAGTTCCCGATTGCGATTCCTTAATCTCTATGATGCTATAGAAATTAGCATCGTTTCGAAAAATAATCCTTTCGAGTACGCCTGCTATGGCCGGTTTCGACTCTTCTGTTTCGGTCACCTATTCTTCCACGTTAATGATTGGTGCAACATTTTCCGCCAAAAACCCCATTGCCTTCGCCCATGCCACTACTGGCGATGCATGCCTAATTTCGGTAATGTTTTGCATGGCTAACAAAAAACTCAGTAATCCAATAATTGCAAGTGTTTAAACAAATTCCATGAGTTTGAAAATAAACTGCAGGAGAAGGTACCATAGGCTAATAGTTTAAAATTTTCATGTCCTCCATGAGGTAATTTTGTACATAATCTCTTACGGCGGTCTTTAGAGGTGTAATTGGCTGATTATATCTCAGGCTGCGCAATTTTGAAATATCCGCACACGTATAATATTGATATTTATCTTTCAACTCACTTGGCATATCGATAAATTCTATGCAAGCTTCCCTGTCTACGGCATCAAAAATGGCAAGGGCTAATTCTTTCCATGTGGATGCCACCCCGGAACCAAGATTATAAGTACCGTAGGTGGGATTCCCATTGACCACTTCTGGAATTTCTGCCAAAAATATTGTCATGGCAACGGCATCTTTTACATACAAAAAATCCCGCCTCTGTTCCCCATCCTTAAATTCCTGTCTATCACTCTTGAACAGGTATACCTTGCCACTTGCAAGAATTGATTCATAGGCCTTTAATACCATGCTACGCATGTTGCCCTTGTGATATTCATTGGGTCCGAAAACATTGAAATATTTCATGCCATGGACGCGTAAATTGTTCTTAGCGGCGTACAAATCGAAGAGATGTTTGGAATATCCATACGTGTTCAATGGACGCAGGTTGGTGTTCGGAAAAACTTCATCGGACATTCCCCGGGAACCATCCCCATAGGTGGCTGCCGATGATGCATAGACAAAACGGATGTGTCCGTTGTGCGCAAAATTTGCCAATGTCTTTGTGTATTCGTAATTGTTTTTAATCAAATAGGCTGTATTTTTTTCCATGGTTAATGCACACGCTCCCAAGTGAAAAATATGAGTGACACCATTCAATTTGTGATCTTTTTTTTCTACCATATCAAGCATGGTATCCGCTTCGACATAATCGTTGAACCGCAGGGGAACAATGTTGAGAAATTTATCGTCACCGCCTAAAAAATCTGAAACAATGATATTTTCAAACCCCCTATTATTCAATTCACTGATCAAAGCACTCCCAATAAATCCAGCACCACCTGTGACCAAAATAGTTCCCGCTTCTGAAAGTTTCATGGCTTTGGATGATTAAAATTTTTTGTCCATTGGCAATAGCCAACGTAAAACCTACGGATTATTCAAGCTTTTGTCTTTCCAAACACGGGTATAGGAAAGATCTGAAAAGTGTGTGAGATTTTAACGTTGATTAAAGATTTGGGATGTGTATCTTGCCCGTCAATGAAATGCCCGAAGTGCGGACATTTATATTCAAAAGTTACCGATACTCGTGTTACCGCGGATGAGACTTCCATCCGCCGCAGGCGTGTATGCCTAAAGTGCGATCACAGGTTTTTTACGAATGAAGTCGTGTGCATCGAATACCCAATTGTCATTAAACGGGACGGCCGAAGGGAAGAGTTTGACGGAGAAAAAATCAAAGCCGGGCTAATGAAAGCGTTTAAGAAACAAAGCGGAATCAAGGAAAAAGTTAATAATATCCTCAATGGAGTTTTGGCAGAAATTATTTCGAAATACCCGGAAAAAGTTCCTTCGGAGAAAATTGGAGACGTGATAATGGACCGACTAAGGACCTGCGACCCAGTTGCCTATCTGCGCTTCGCCAGCGTATACAAAAATTTCGAAACGGCAAAAGATTTCGCACTGGAATTTGAGCAGCTGTTGCTAGATCTCCCAAAGTAGGGAGTCAAATAAAGAATTAAAATCTCAGTATCATATTTCCGCTGCGGAAAATTTTTGAACTTTTGACATAAATGATTGACATTTTCGAACAAAGGAACATACCGCATACCTGCGACTTGGGAAGAGGATATGTGGATAAAAATATGAATAGTGAGATAAGCCATGAGATAATAAAACGCTTCGGAGTATTGATAGAAAAAAAAGTCTGTGGGGAAGAACTGACCGATAATGAAATACGAGAGATAACAAATGCCATAATTACCAAAAAGATTCCCGACTTCCAGTTATCGGCTTTTTTGATGGCAGTGTATTTCCAAAATATGAGTATCCAGGAGGCTTCGACATGGACGGAAGAGTTGATGTTATCCGGTGATATCATCGACATTGGGATGATTTCCGCCCCTAAAGTTGATAGGTGCTCCACGGGAGGAGTGGGAGATAAGTCGGCTTTTGTATTGATAGCAATTGCTGCTTGTTGCGGAATAGCAGTTCCCACATTGGTCGATAGCTACGACGGATTGATCATTTCTGATTTAGACAAAATGTCGTCCATTCCCGGGTTTGACCATAAATTTGATACTAAAAAGTTTCAAAAACAACTTAAAAAAATGGGATGTTGCTACTATCAACAGCCAGAGAATATTGCACCCGTGGATGTAACTCTCGATAAGGTTAGGCGTCTAATTGGCACAATTTCCAGTGTTCCGCTTGTGACAGGAAGCATTTTGGGGAGCAAGTTGTCTTCCGGGGCAGATGGTGTTGTTGTCGATGTTAAGTGGGGCAATGGTTCCTTCGTAAAAGATATGGAGCAAGCCAAACAGCTCGGTAGAATGATAACACGGGTCGCTCGAGCTTTGAATAAAAAGTGCATTGCGATTGTGACGGATGCCAATCAACCCCTTGGAAAAACGGTAGGAACTTGGTTGGAAATCAAAGAAACCATCGAATTACTACAGGGACAAGGCGATGCAGAAATGCAGGATTTAATCCTACGAGTTGGCATGGAATTCATCAGATTAGCGGGAGTCGCAGGGTCAACATTGTCAGCCAAACAATTGATCATCAAAAAGCTTTCCGATGGATCAGCTCTAAATAAATTTAAAGAATTGATAGCAGAACAAGGAGGAGATGTATCATATATCGACAATCCGGAAAAGTATCCACAGGCTAAATATTCCCGCAAACTATCGGCACAAAAACGGGGATACATACATACGGTAAACGCTGGTATGATTGCACGAGGGGTGAGTATTTTGTCCAAAAAACCCGATGGGACGACAGACCATATGGTTGGAGTATCCGATATAATGAAAGTTGGCATGCAAATTAAACAAGGAGAACCGCTCATAATGATTCACTATAATGATGAAACAAACCTTGAATCTGCCCTGGAGTACTTTAGGGATGCGTATAGACTTGCTCCGAAAAGGCCGGCATTAAACGAATTAATCGTGGAACGTATTGCGTAACATATGAAAACTGCATGGTTATTTCTTATAATCTCCTTATGTATACTCCCCGGATGTAAAAAAAAGGAGGCAAATGTTGTCCAACAAAATTTGAGGATATCTTCTCCAAATGAGCTATTAAATGCGGACCCACAGCAGGTATACAGCAGCAGCGACTGCAAGATTATGCAGGCTGTTTTCGAAGGGTTAGTTGTGCCAGATCCTGAAACAATGAAACCGCTACCTGGGATGGCAGAGCGATGGAAGGTATCATCTGACAAAAAAGTATACGAGTTTTTCCTAAGGGACAATGCCATGTGGTCCAATGGAACTCCCGTCACGGCAGAAGATTTTGTCTATGCGGCCAAACGAGCACTATCGTCCAAATTTGCCTGTGCGGCAGTGGATGTGTTTTTCCCTGTCCTCAATGCCAAAAAATTTTTTAATAGGGAAATTCGAAACTTTTCCATGGTTGGAATACGTGCGGTAAATTCTCGAACGTTGATAATTGAACTGGAGAAAAACGACCCATATTTTCTGGTAACTTTGATGCACCAATGTTGGTTTCCGTTAAACGATGAGGTTATTGCATCGTTAGAAGAGTATTCCCGCCCTTTGGACGACTTATCCAATGTTTTTAAATTAAAAATCATTTCCAATGGCCCATTCACTTTTGCGGAGAGGAAGCCAGGGATAAGTTTGCTATTGAAAAAAAATCCTAAATATTGGGATGCCGACAATGTATTGCTATCATCGGTAATGTTTTCTACAAACAACAATCAGGCCCTAGCCGTAAAAAATTTTTCAGAGAGGCAAGTAGATATCGTTGAACTTCAATGGGACGATGAATCTACAATCGGAGATTGTTTGCAAGACAAAGAATTGATGTTATCTCCGGCGCTCGAGTGTTTTGGCCTTGCATTTAACGTTACAAACTCTGTTTTTAAAAACAAAAATATTAGGTTTGCCATGGCTATGGCCATTGACCGAGAAAAGTTGTTAGCCAAAATAGGGAAAAACAGAAAACTTGCAGCCTATAGTTTTGTTCCGATCTATGATAAAAAGTATGAGAGTACACCTCTATTCAAGCAAGATATTCAGCTAGCACGCAAGCTATTTGAAGAAGCAGGCTATAATTCTACGGTAAAATTTCCACCCGTAAAAATATTGTGCAACACCTTGGATGCCGGATTATACGCCATAATCCTAGAACAGGTTAGGGAAGATTGGAAAAATGTTCTAGGGGTAGATACTTTCGTAGATAGTAGAGGTTTTGACTCCTTTTTTGCCCATAGAAAGAAAGTAGACTTTGATGTAATCAAAGTTGCACTTGGAGGTTTGCATTGCAACCCTGCGTTTATCATGCACATTTTTATGTCCAAAGATTCCCATAACTATGGCAAATGGGCAGACCCAACCTACGATGGGATGCTAAAACGGATCAAAAAAACCAACAGCAAGAAAAAACTCAGAAGATTAACAAAGGACATGGAGTTGTACCTAGCCAATGAAATGCCTGCCATTCCGCTGTTTTTTAATTCCCATTCATTTTTGGTAAGAAAATCCCTGAGGGGGTGGTTTCCCAATCCAATGAACATGCATCCACTTAAATTTGTTTACTTTGCCCGCTGAAATGTTCCCAGCCAAGCCGTTAGTTTTTGTCATATATTCTGCCATTTTTTCCATAAAATAATCGTGTCCATATTGGCTATTCCGTATGTTCAGTGAAAGTTCCGTAAAGGTGTCCATAACTAGGAAATTCGAAGAAGACATAAAGCAAATATTGTTATTCGGTTGTGTCTTTTTTGCAATTCGTTCAACCAAGGAATCATCTCCGTACATTATCGTAAATAAACAATCATCGTTAATGGCAGCTCCCATTTGTTTCAAAGAGTCTAGTATTGCATCGATGGCAAAATCCAGGTTGGTAAAATTCGGCAAACACCACTTATAGACTTTGGCAAAGGAAAAATTTCTTTCACAGGATGTTTTTTCGTCCACCAACAAAAGTATGGCATCAAATTGCCCCATAAGGTATGTTTCATTGATGGCAAGGGTTGTGTTTTGATCAATGGATCCATCAATATTCGGCAGTAAAATAGGCGAAATGACTAGAATGTTCATAGGTGGGATACCTACGTTAAACGAGCGATCAGACAAGAATTTTTTGTAAACAACAATTTGTTTTGCATATGCGGAAACTTTTTGTACGCTTTCTTTAGCAAGAATGGGATCGAAAAAGGTTGGATTTTGTGCATTGATCTTGGTGGCTACTTTGTCGTTACCTGTCGAATCTTCCTTGAATAACATCGGAGAATTGCAGCGAAAAATATTCATCCAATCCACCCAATTTGATTCCAGCAATCCAATGCCAGAAATAACGACGGAAATAAATTTAACAGACCTGGGGACACCTCCCATGATCAAATCAACGAAAAAAAAGATCAATGTCTCATTTTTCAACGACGAAAATACCTTTCACCGGGCCACTCGAAAGAAATTGCTAGAAGAAGTCGAAGCAAATTGGCAAACGTCCACACCAAAAGATCCGATTTTAGACAACCATTCGGCCACCGATTTATATGAAAACACGCTTTTTGAAAGGGCAAATAGAATTATCATTCCCCGAGTGAGATTCATAGATACCCCTCTGGTACGGGTGATTGAATCCTTGGCCAATCTGGCGGAGGTCAATGATCCCACCATCGATAATAATGGAAATGGAATAAACATCGTGCTGCTTGGAATGGAAAGTGTGGGAAATGAACCGATGGTGAATTTGAATTTGAAAAACATTTCTTTCTACCGTTTAGTTGAATTGATCGCCCAATCGGTTTCCTATCAATTTGATATCACCAAGGATACGATCATTATTTACAAGCGTAACCTAACCGAAGGCATATTAGATACACAATTTTTCCCCATATCCCGCGCAACTCTGGTCCGACTGACAGGTATTCAAGGCATAAATCATCACATATACAACGCCCCGGGTTCCCCGGAAAATGTTGCCGACGAAGAACATGCCATAAAAGAATTTTTTCAACGGGCAGGAATAAATTTCACGGATGTTGCCGGTAGTAGTTTAGCATTCGACGGTTCCCAGATAATAGTTACCAATACGGGAAGAAATTTAAGAAAAATTAGCAACATACTTCAAAAATACTCCGAAGTTAAACAGGTTGAAATCGAGACAAAATTTCTGGAAATTCAACAGGGAGTGCTCGATGAGTTGGGCATTCGCTGGCAATTAGGAAGTAAAAATGCGGATAATAAAATATTTTTTCAAACTGGGAAAACCGTTGACAATTTACGGCATGATAATCTACGCACCCTAGTAGAAACATTCGCATCTACAAATTTTTCAAGGGGGGATGGCAAAATAGTTGGATCCAATCTAGAAGCCAGTCCCATTGCCTTGTCGAACCAACCGCCCGGACTTCCAGGGCAAATAAACCTGGGCGCATCAGCCACACCCCTGACGAATTTTACCGGTGTATTAAATAGCCTACAGTGCAACGTTATGATCCAAGCGTTGGAACAGCATGCGGGGTCGGATCTTATGAGTGCTCCAAAACTGACGGTGCTTTCCGGAAAGACGGCAAAAATTGTCATAGCCATGGAATTACGCTATCCTCAGAGCTATGGGGATACACATTCCGAAGTCGGTACGGGGTATTCCGGATTAGGCGCGTCGAGTTCCGCTGGAGTGACGATAACGGCTGGTACACCGCAAAATTTTACCACACGCAACGTTGGTGTGGAAATGAGTGTAACTCCCATCGTCGAAATGGATGGTAGCATCAGTTTGCAGCTTGAACCAAAGGTCACCGAATTCGAAGGGTTTGTTGAATATGGTGGAGTAAATGTTGCCGTGACGTCAGGCAATACGGTCACCATTCCATCCGGATTTTATCAGCCGATATTTTCAACTCGAGAAATCCACACGGAGGTTAATGTTTTCGATGGAGCAACCGTTGTCATGGGCGGTCTAACCCGTGAAGAAGTGAAAGAGGTAAACGACAAAGTCCCCATATTGGGAAACATTCCCCTGCTCGGTAAATTGTTTAGATCGAAAAGTGAAACCATTCAGAAACGAAACCTGTTGATTTTTGTCACTGCCCACACCATCTCACCCTTGGGAAACAAGAAATTGCTACCCAACGGGGAACAATCCCCGAGCCAAATAGTTCCGATCAAAAACTCAAGGTGATATTTTGCCGAACGGTGTCACAAAGGAACACACTATCCCATCGATTTTTGGCAAAAAAAGTCTCCAATCAGTTCGACATCGGTACGTTGTAAAAGTTTTGCCGCAACAAAACATTGTGCTTGACTTGGGATGGTAATTATGAAATTTAATACACCCATGTTATCCACGGTTTTCTCCTGTGCATTGCGAGGCATTGACGCTGTTAATATTGCCGTTGAGGTCAATTCCGGAGAGCGAGGAGATTTGAAATTTATAATCGTTGGGTTACCTGATACGGCCATAAAAGAATCCTGTGACAGGATATTTTCTGCACTTGTAAATAGCGGATATGCCATTCCCTATACCAGAACGACCGTAAACTTGGCACCTTCGTATATCAGAAAAGAAGGATCTTTCTACGACCTGCCCATTGCACTCGGTGTAATTCAGAGTACGGGTCAGTCTTACATCCATAATTTGAGTGAGTTCATAGTCGCTGGCGAACTGGGGCTCTCTGGGAAAATTCGAGAAATCAAAGGCGGTCTTACCTTTGCCATAAAAGCAAAAAAAGAGAGGAAAAAATTACTATTGCCCGTGAAGGCTGCCCAGGAAGCATCGTTTGTCGATGGTGTAGAAATTTTCGCAGTGAGTAATCTAAATGAAGCGGTTAAATTTCTGGCTGGCCAAATAAAATTAGACCCCCTGGAACACAAAAATTTTCTTACCCTACTAAAAAATGAAGACCGCCTAGACTTTTCCGAAGTAAAAGGCCAAGAAAGTTTACGCAGAGCCGTAGAAATAGCCGTTGCCGGAGCCCATAATATTCTAATGATCGGACCTCCTGGCGCCGGAAAATCGATGATTGCCAAACGTATCCCAAGCATAATGCCCATGCTCGCCTTCGATGAATTCTTGGAAACGATGAGTATTTATTCGGCGGCAGGATTACTCATGGCAGAAAAAAATTCCCATTTCGAACGTCCATTTCGGTCTCCCCACCACACGATTAGCAACGCAGGTTTACTGGGAGGAGGCAGCATCCCATGTCCAGGAGAGATTTCACTGGCACACAACGGGGTATTGTTTTTGGATGAGCTATCGGAATTTCGCCGCACAACCCTAGAATCTTTGCGCCAACCACTGGAAGATGGCAGCGTGACGATTTCCAGGAGTTCCGGAAAGGTAAAATTTCCATGCCGAACGATGATTGTTGGAGCAATGAATCCGTGCCCATGTGGATATTTGGGGGATAAGACGCACAGGTGCAAATGTAGCCACCTGGACATTCGACGGTATAGGTCCCGCATCAGTGGACCAATGATGGATAGATTCGACATGCAGATAAACGTTCTTGCCGTTCCGATTGAAGATATTCAGTCAAAAAAATTTTCCGAATCATCCATGAACATACGGGTTCGCGTAGAAAAAGCATCAAAAATTCAAACGGAACGTTTCAAATCTTCGCAAAATGGGCGTAATGCCCACATGTCCCACGGCGAAGTGGTGAAATTTTGCAAGGTCGATGAGGAATCTTCTGACCTGTTGGCAACGGCCATGAGACAATTGGGCCTTTCCGCCAGGGCATACGATAAAATTTTAAAAGTTAGTCGCACAATCGCAGATTTGGAATGTGAAGAGAAAATTTTATCGCATCACATTTTAGAATCCATTCAGTATCGCTCATTGGAGATGATCATAGATGGAAGATAGGATGGTTCTTTTGCCAGGAAAAGTCAAAGTTGTTCCACTTTCGTGGATTTGAATAGCAAAGTTGCTCGCAATATCGTTTACCTGCCATTGGAATTGCGCATTTGGGAAGCAATTGCACGCTCCGTTTCTCGGAAAGCTTCTTTCTTTTTTAAGATTTCACGCTTGTCAAAAAGTTTTTTACCTTTGCAAATGGCAATGTTTACCTTTACAAGACCACCTTTAAAAAAGATTTTCAGTGGCAAAACTGACATTTTTTCACGTTCCATGGCAAACAAAAGTTTTCTTATTTCGCTGGAGTGGAGTAAAAGTTTCCGTGGACGCGTACAATTATATTCATCTGGTTCACAAAATTTGTACTCTGCAATGTTTACGTTATATAAAAACAGCTCCCCTGCCCGATTGGGACGAACGAAGGAATCGCTGATTTGCGCATGGCCCATGCGTAGGGATTTTACTTCCGGTCCGAGTAAAACAATGCCCGCTTCAAACTTTTCTCCAACGAAGTAATCGTGAAAAATCTTCTTGTTACGGATTTCACAGGTACCTTTACTTGGGTTTGTGGATTTTTTCACAACCTTGAATCATTTATTTGCGAAAACATTATCAGCCGATCTCACTTGATCCGAATATAACTCATAGGAAATTTTACCTTCTATTATCTCCTTCAATACGACATCTTCCATGTCGAGTTTCTCCAGTGAATCAACCAGAGGTTTAGAACCCGCCTTTAGCTGTTTAACCCGTCTGGACACAACATTTATTAAAATATTAGGCTCCCTAATAATTGCAGAGGCTGCCTTCAAATAATCGTTTCTCATGAAAAGCTTTTATCAAAAATCAGTAAAAAATAACATATGAAGGAAAGTCAACGTTTAATGTTGTATTTTTTAGAAAAATCAACTCATAGTAGACCGTTCACATATGACACCTCCGACGAATAAATATGTACCGTTAGTTCTTTCATTTTTCCTATCATGTTTTCTCATAATTTTCGGGCTACCAGGGCAGAGCGTCGCCATTGGAGCGATAACCGACTCAATACTGGCAAATACTGGATTATCTCGCAATGTTTTTAGCATACTTTACACCTGTTCCACCATAACGGGATGTTTTTTGCTATTGCCTGGAGGGTTCCTCGTAGACAAAATTGGCATTCGCAGGACAACGTTATTTGCCCTATCGGTGTGCACCGTGGTATTTTTTGCATTGGGAAATACCCAATTCTTATGTACGAAGATTTCAAATTCTCCTATCATTCGTTTTTGGTTTACGACAGCATTTTTGTATTTTAATCTGTCTGTTTTGCGATGTTTTGGCCCAAATATGTTTCCCATGCTGGGGCGTATGCAAATTGCAAAAGCCTTTGGGAAAGCACCAGGAATTGCCGTTGGATTAAGCGGAGCACTTTTTTCCATCGCGACAGGATATTGGCCCAGCATAATGCGGTTTTTGGCAAAAAATGAAAATTGGCAAAATGCGTACAAAACGTTGGGCATTATCGGTTGTGTCCTGCTAGTAATATTTTCTATGCTATTCTATGACATTAAACCCGAATGTACAACATCTGTCCAAAATTCTAAACCACCGAAGTACTCGGCCATAACATCCCAAAAAGAATTCTTACGACTTCCGATCTTTTGGGGTTTGATGTCAATTCTATGCCTGACCTCATTCGTCGGGACTGGAGTTACGGTACACATTTGCGATATTTTTCAAAAAAATGGGATTGATCCCCTAGTCGCCATAAACAGCTATAGATATATGGGATATGGTATCGTATTTGCGGGACTGCTATTTGGACATCAAATTGATAAAAATAGAGTCAAAACATGCCTATTGATGTTACTTTTTTCACAATTTTTCGGGTTAGTCGGCTTGAAGATTGCACATACTACTTTCGGATTGACTGCATATATCGTTGGCACGGGGTGTTTTTGGGGAGGATACGGTATCATTAGGCAAGTGATATGGTCGAAAATATTCAGAGGAAAGGATACGGGGACCATCCTTAGCGTAGCATATTGTACCTCAACGGTTGCTGGAGCGATAGGAGTATCCTTTCTCAGCTTTGCCAAGACCCTAGGGGGATCATACTTTTGTTTGGTTTATGCGGTAGAAAGCATGCTTTTATGCATGATTTTTCTTACCATCGGAAAATTTCCCAAAACAGTTTAGGATCAGGGTCCATGAGATAAAAATATTTCCATTTATTTTAGATTTGAAACAATTTCATTTGACTAGTTTTCAAAGAAAGATCATAATATTCGGGTGAATTATTTGAATAATGATGACCTAGAGGGGTTGGCAAATGTGGGAAGATTTACTATGGAAAAGAATGGTTTTTGTAAAAATTTGTGCCTGTTTTTTTCATTATTTATGATGCTGATACTGGTTGGCTGCGGAAAAGTTGACTTGTTGTCAAATCTGCCGGAAGAGGAAGCAAATGAAATTGTTTCTTTGATGCAACAGCATCATATTTCTGTTGTCAAAAAACCTGGTTTGGAGCTAACATGGACCATTGTGCTGAAAAACTCCGATGAATTTTCTAAGGCGGAGAAAATTTTAAAAATCAATGGCTATCCCAGGGTACAATATAATACCATAGGGCAAGTTTTCCAGAAAAGCGGATTGGTAGCCTCTCCTCTGGAGGAAAAAGCAAGGTTCATGTATGCCCTGTCGGAAAGTGTTGCTTCGACGTTGAATAAAATTCCTGGGGTTTTGACGTCGCGCGTCCACATAGTACTGCCAGAAAATGATCCCTATTCCGATGCAGATACCGAAGCATCGGCTGCCATATTTTTGACCTATAAGGTTGGTTCGAGTTTGGATGAATCCGTACGAGAAATCAAATATCTCGTAGCAAATAGTGTCCAGGGCTTGGACTACGATAGGGTATCGATCGCTTTGTTCCCGGTAGCGACTGAAGACAACACAACCAACAATAGTAATTTCGATACAAATGTGAGTGTTTTGGGACTGCGAATGGCAAGTGATGCGGCGACAAAATTTCTTACCATAGTTATCGTCCTCAGTGTATTGCTACTGTGTAGCATAGGAGCTGCTGCATTTTTCTTCTTCGAATCCAGAAAAAGTAAAAAGGCAGCTGCGGCTTCTAAACCTACCATCAATAACCCCGTAGTCGTGCAGAACGATACGCAAAATGTTAGTGACCTTGATGAGGAACCGGAGACTACGCAAGAGGAAAAATAGATAGGGATTGCAAATGGTTGAAATAGTTGAAAGTCTAAAAAACGTCATAACAGCCGATTTTCAATACTTCAAAAATTGGTATGATTTCAATTTTAATGTGGAAAAATACCTACCGGCCCAGGAGTTTGAAAAAGTCTTTAGGGTGTATGATAAAAATATTTTTAACATTCTTTTGACATCAAAGTGTGCCCAAACAGATTTTCGGAGAAATTTGTTAAAAATACTGGGTTTGAAGGATTCCGTTGACTACGACGTTTGTGCAAGACCGGTAAAGTTGGTAATACACAACAAAGATCGTTTGGTCCGGGCAATGAAGGTGGCAGGAACCATATTTCATTATGGAGATGTAACAAAAATAATTGGCAAAAATGAATTAAATGCGCTGATAGAATTTATGGGACAGGAAGTCTATTCATTCATAGTTAAGAGGAGGATGGTTCTGTGGAAAATGTTGCCAAACTTAAAAGTTAAAACCGTAAAAATGCCACTCATTCAAAAGATCACCTCATCGGGCAAGTGCATACTAAACAATGCCCTAGTCGGATTGCCCGACGAAGTAAAAAAAAGATTGGAATTGATGCTTGGCGAACATTTTGACATTCCTTCAGAATATGATGAAGCTACGACAAATAAGTGTTTAGAGCTTATAGAATTCTCCCTGGAAAAATTAAATGACGAAAATCACACCGGATAATACTATGGGAATCGCAGATATTTACGAAATTTCTATTGGCAGCTTTGACTTGAAGCAATCGGGAAAAATCTTGAAAGCCGAATCGTATGCCAATTTCATGGCTGGCAAAAACGTGCTCACTACGACAAAGAAGAAATGTGACGAGATTTTGCAAGAAGCCAGTCAAAAAAGCAATCAAATCATCAAGGATGCTGAAGCAAAAGCCAATGAGATAATCGAACAGGCAAAACAAACAAAAAAACAGGAAGAAGAGCGAGGATATTCCGAAGGATTTGAAAATGGAAAGCAGCAAATCTCAAATGAGATGATGAACTTTGTTTCGAAGAGTGCGAACAGCTTTTCAAGACTCGAAGGAGATGTCGTCGAAGTTGTTAAATCTGCCCTCCGGAAAATTATCGGCAAAATTGACAAAACCGAATTGATTGTCAGTGTTGTAAGGAATTCATTGCAAAAAATTAAAACACAAAAACAGGCGACCCTAAAGGTTGCCCCCGGAGAAGCACAAGTATTGCGAGATAAGGTACAAGATTTAACCAAGGATACTCCTGTTTTGGAATTTTTAGACATCTGTGCCGACACACATCTTCAGCCCGGTTCATGTATTTTAGAAACTGAGTTGGGAGTAATAGACGCAAGTATTCCCGTTCAATTAACTGCCATAGAAAATGCTTTATCAAAGGCGAAATCGCGATAGTTATGGATAAGGAACAAGACAGTCATAATCCCTTTGGATACATAGCAGAACATCTCGAACAAGAGATAGAGGATTCTACCCTTGTCCAAGTCAAAGGAAAGGTCATTCAAGTTGTTGGTACGATCATAAAAGCATCCGTGCCAGGCGTTAAAATAGGGGAACTATGTCTTTTAAAAAACCCCTGGGAGGAAGCGGAATTGATGGCAGAAGTAGTAGGGTTCTCTCAACAGGCCACCATTTTGACCCCGATTGGAGACATTCGTGGGGTTTCGTCAACTACGGAGGTAGTCCCAACCGGTAGAGTTCACATGGTTCCAGTGGGAGATAATTTGCTTGGTCGAGTAATAGATGGTTTGGGCCGTCCAATCGACGGGGATAAAAAGGGTCCCCTTGAAACTACAGATTTTTATCCGGTCTACAGTGATCCGCCAAACTCAATGCTGAGAAATCCCATCGACAAACCACTGGCGTTAGGTGTCCGGGCACTCGATGGACTACTGACCTGTGGTGAAGGCCAAAGGATGGGTATTTTTGCCGCCGCAGGGGGAGGTAAAAGTACACTTCTGGGACAAATTATCAGAAATACTGAGGCTGAAATTAATGTCCTTGCGCTAGTTGGGGAACGTGGCCGCGAGGTACGAGAGTTTGTGGAGAAAGATTTGGGTGAAGAAGGATTAAAGCGATCCGTTTTGGTCATTTCTACCTCTGACAGGTCATCGATGGAACGTCTAAAAGCAGCCTATGTTGCCACTGCCATAGCCGAATACTTTAGGGATAAGGGAAGGAGGGTGTTGCTTATGATGGATTCTGTTACCCGTTTTGCCCGTGCGCAACGCGAAATTGGGTTGGCAGCGGGAGAACCTCCCACCAGGCGTGGATTTCCTCCGTCTGTTTTCGAAATACTACCGAAATTAATGGAACGGGCAGGCCAGTCGGAAAAAGGATCAATTACAGCTTTGTATACCGTACTCGTAGAAGGAGATGATATGACGGAACCGATAGCAGATGAAACAAGATCCATATTGGACGGTCACATCATCCTGTCAAGAAAACTAGCGGGGATGAATTATTATCCGGCCATAGATGTTCTATTGAGTGTTAGCCGCGTTTTTAACCAAATAACAGATGAACGGCACAAAAAGGTTGCATCCAAGTTGAGGACAATTTTATCCAAATATCAGGAAGTTGAACTGTTGGTTAGAATTGGGGAATATAAGCGTGGTGCTGATAAGGTTACCGATGAAGCAATTGATAAGATAGAAGCGGTTAATAATTTTTTGCGACAAGGATTACATGACCGCGATGATTTTAAGACGACAATAGATAAAATGGCACAAGCTGTTGGATTATAATGGCGAAGTATATTCTAGAGGAAATGCTGCGGGTGAGAAATCTTCGCAAAGATACTGCCGAAAAGAACCTGAAGCAAGCACAAAGGTTAGTCGAGGAAGCAAAGGAAAATGTAGAAAATGCAAGGAAAAAACTGGAAGAATTTAAGGTTTTTATAGAAAAAGAATCCGAACGGTTATACAAAAAAGTAATGATGCAAAAAGTAAAAAAGGAAGCCGTTGATGCCCTACACTACGCCATTAAGGTTCTAAAAAGCAAATTGGTAACACACGAACAAAACCTGATAACAGCTAAAGATAACTTGGTCAAAGCCGAAAAAAATTTGGAAGAGAAAAGAGAAGCTTTACAAGAGGCAAATAAAAATGTAGAAAAAATAGAATCACATAAAGAAGAGTGGATAAAAGAGGCGATGAAAGAAGAAGAACTTGTTGCTGACAAGGAATTAGAAGAGTTCGCCAAAAAAAAGGAACAAGAAGAGTAAATTTTAACAAGGAGTAGTTGTGGCAGATAAAATAAAAAACCAATTCACGGGAAAAGAAAAAGGGGAGTCATTTGACGAAGATGTCCTTTCTAAGAAAGAAATTGCTGAAATAGGTGAGAAAGCGGATCCACGTGATGTATCAATTTTTACAGAAAAAATTGCAAAAAATAGGCATAATCAAGGAATAAATGATTTTGATAATCCTAGAGATCATAAGTATGATCAACGGGAAAGTGATTCCAGTGCCCCCAGACTGGATTCCCAAAAACACGGACTTGACGATGGTGGACATAATAGTCCGAAAGCCTTCCCGGAGTCTAAAGAGGTGAAATTTACGAGAAATGAGTACAGGCAACAGGAAAATGGTTCCAGTGTCCCCAGACTGGATTCCCAAAAACACGGACTTGACGATGGTGGACATAATAGTCCGAAAGCCTTCCCGGAGTCTAAAGAGGTGAAATCTATGTATTTTCCAAACCCAGATCAAAAGGATTTTCCAACACTTAAAAATATGAACAATATTCAGGTAAGTGATACGCCATCTGCGAACGAGTATGTGAAGCCACAGAAGCGAGGCTCTTCCCCAAAGGACGTGGATGCTACGGAAGTAAAGGATACATCTGCGATAAGCGGAACAAAAATTTTGGATAGCATTCAGTTACAACACGTTGAACCAAAGGTCAATGAATCGGCACAAGTTATAAAAAATCTGGCGATACAAGTTGCAGAAAAAATCATAGCGACTAATGAAGCCCTAAATACCAGACAGGAAGTACGAATTACACTGCAAGACGGTATTCTAAAGAACACGGAGGTTTCTATTTCTAAGGAAGGGAAGGCGTTGAACGTTGTCTTTGCTACCGGGTCCATTGATTCCGAAAATCTACTGCGGGCAAATAGTGATACCCTTATGCGGCAATTGCAAAACAATCTTAAGGACACAGATCGTATTGAAATTGAGATTGAACAGCATGAGCAAAGTGCGAGTGATAATCAGAACAATGATGGCCGCTCCAGGGAAAGATTTGGAAATCAGCAACAAGGAGAAGATGAAGAAAATCAGGACAAATAAAAGACCCTAGAATTTTGAAATGTGTCACTGCTATTCATTGGAATGTTTTTTCTGATTCCAATTGAGGAAGTTTTTGGGTGGTGACTTATGATTTTTTGCCTTGAATCATAAGTAATTTCACAATTGAATGGCGCATTTGTTTGTTGATGAGTTGAAAATTTTCAAGGTCATTCAAAGTTACCCAGCGAAAGTCTACATGTTCCCGAGGATCGAACTTTACCACCGCGTTTTGATCTGCCTTACACGTAAAAATAAGCCCTGGAACTATGATATCTGGGTTAACGCATACCTCAAAACATTCCAGTACTTTCCACTTTGTCGCTGTTATTCCGGCTTCCTCAAGCAGTTGTCTCTGTGCCGCCGATTCAAAACTTTCATTGCTTCGAACGGATCCCCCGCAGCATTCCCAA
This sequence comes from Puniceicoccales bacterium, assembly GCA_031279395.1. Classification (GTDB taxonomy): domain Bacteria; phylum Verrucomicrobiota; class Verrucomicrobiia; order Opitutales; family JAIRKQ01; genus JAIRKQ01. The sequence continues at coordinate 20,978 of JAITIO010000042.1, forward strand.
AGGTTGGGATATAACTTTCTGTTAGGGGCCCTTTTTAAAAGTAATATTTCAGGCATTCGTGCTCGATTTAATCTATAGCAATAGGCAGAAACAAATACTTCAATTTTATTAATTTTTTCTTCCCTGACACCTTCAACGTCGCTATGGCACAAAACAAATAACAAAATTCCTATGAAAATTTTGGCAATTATTGGTCTATATTTCTTTTTTTCTGTAAACATTTATAAAAGATAAGTAAAAAAATGTAGTAATGTCAATAAGTTACAAACTTATCGGCTGCGGTAAAAGCAATACCTTTGCATCTTTTTATGGATTTTTGGAAAATATTTTTTATCTTAGCACGGATGGTTGCTTCAGTTAAAGACAAGATAGATCAAGTGGTCATGGAGGATGTTTTTTCTCCCATCATTCAGTTTTCGGTGCTATTGGATGGAAAAAACATATCATTCAATTCAATATTGAAAGCGTTATCAACCGAAGATATTTCCATTTTAGCCATATCGTTTCTAGAAAATTTTGAAACTGCAACAATTAGATTTGTAGTAAATTACCCTGACATGGTTCGCAAATTTTGTTCAAAGAATGCGATTTCATACCATGAAACCAAAGTATTGGGAATAGAAGTTGATAGCATAGACAAAGTAGCACAACTGGTGAACACTATTTTTGCAGCAGAGGTAAAAATGCACTACATGTACTCATTTTTAGTCCGACCTGGTGGAAAAATTGGGATAATCCTACAGACGGAAAATAATGAATTTGCCACGAACGTTCTCCATCAAACGGGGATAAAAACAATTTCTCAAAATGAGGTCGGGAGATAACGAAGATGTACTTTTATTTTGATGTAAAATGGATCAAAACTTTTGAAGGAATGGTTGACAATGTGGCATTTAAGAGTAATTCCATAGCATGGAAAGGCGGAAACGTACACAACGGCGTCAATTAGCGGATTTGCATGCACACCTTGGGACGTCAATTAGTTCGGCGACACTTTGGGAGATAGCACAGGACAAAGGTTTCGTATTACCGCAAAGGGATTACCATGACTTTGCAGAATACATCACCATATCGCCGGATAATCCAATACCGTTGGATGAGTATTTTAGCACAATTTACCACAAACTATTGGACAAACTTTCATCGGGAACCAAGGAAGTAGAGCGGGCAATCTATGAAACTTTTTCTGGTGCCTACAGGTCTAACCAAATACACCTCCTTGAACTTAGAACGAATCCAATGAAGCACAATTACGAGGCAGAAGTTGACCTAGACCAACTCATAATGGCGATGTTACGCGGAATGGAAAGGGCCCTCTTGGCATATCCAAAATTGTCTGGGGGTTTAATCTTTTGCCTTGGGAGGGAATTCCCCTATGAAAAAAACAAGATCATCGTTGAAAAAGCGATAAAATATCACGCACGTGGGGTTGTAGGGATCGACATCGCAGGACCATATTCTTCGAAATTCGTTATCGATGGGTACAAAACATTATTTGACGGTGCACACAGGGCAAAATTAGGAGTAACAGCACATTCCGGGGAACAAAGAGAACACAATGACATGTGGGAAATTATTGAATTTTTGAGACCGGAAAGGATTGGGCATGGTCTTTGTGCAGCCTATGACGTACACCTAATGAAAGAACTAGTACGGCGTGATATCGTGTTGGAAATTTGTCCGCTTTCAAATTTGGCGACCAAATCCGTAGAAAACATAGATGAAATGAAATATATCTTGCGTAGATTTATGGAAAATGGCGTTAAATTCACGATTAATACCGATTGGCCGGAGGTAATAGAAGGCAACCATTTGCACGAACAGTTGCAATGGCTGATTGACAAGAAAATTCTGAGCGAGGAAGAATTAGAAAAATGCAACAAATTGTCCTTTGAAAGGACATTTGTTCCCGGTTGCGGACTTGATCCATACCTATAAATATCGGGAGCATAGAATGATCATTTTCATCGGAATGAGGCAAGTTTATGGATAAAATTATAGGAGAGGCATTGACATTTGATGATGTGCTAATTGTCCCATGCTATTCGGAGGTAACACCGGATATGGTTGACATTACTTCTTTTCTCACGCCATCGATTTCCATAAACGTCCCGCTGGTTTCATCGCCCATGGATACCGTCACCGAAGCAAGCATGGCAATGGCAATGGCAAAGAATGGAGGTGTTGGCGTCATTCATAAAAATATGCCCATTGAATCTCAGAAAAATGAGGTCGAAAAAGTGAAACAATGGCAAACAAAAGACGAACATGATAAGTATCCAAGGGCATGTAAAAACGATAGGGGAGAATTGATCGTCGGAGGAGCAGTCGGTGTGGGAATGGATTGCTTGCCAAGGGTAGAGGCGTTGCTCTCCGCAGGTGCGGATTTCATCGTCATTGACTCAGCCCACGGACATTCTACCAATGTTATTCATTCTGTCGGTGAGATCAAAGCGGCCTGGCCGAACTGTCAACTAATTGCCGGAAATGTCGTTTCCTTTGAGGGCGCTAGGGCGATATTGGAAGCTGGTGCTGACACGATTAAAGTTGGTATTGGGGCCGGTTCAATTTGTACAACGCGTATAATCGCCGGGGTAGGGGTTCCTCAAATCACAGCCATCGCGGAAGCCGTCAAGGTTGCGACAAAGATGGACAGATGCGTCATCGCCGATGGGGGAATCAAATATTCCGGAGATATGGTGAAAGCGATTGCCATGGGGGCCGATTGTGTCATGTGTGGAAATCTTTTTGCCGGTTGTGATGAAACACCCGGAGAAAAGATTTCATCCGATGGTCGCCAGTATAAAATCTACCGGGGGATGGGATCCGAAGAAGCTATGAAGAGCGGCAGTGCAGATAGATATTCACAAAACAGTTCAAAAAAATTTGTTCCGGAAGGCGTCATCGGCCGTGTCCAATACAAAGGGCATGTGGATGATATTATCTATCAAATGGTCGGAGGTTTGCGCTCGGGAATGGGATATGTTGGAGCTGCTACCCTGGAGGAATTGAGGAAAAATGCTAAATTTGTAAAAATAAACGCAGCTGGACTACGGGAAAGTCACATACACGACATTACAATGGTAAAAGAACCACCGAATTATAAAGTTTCCCCATCATAAATATATGCTATGAGACACCTTTCAAAAGTTCTAGTCGTTGACTATGGATCGCAGTATACACAACTTATTGCCCGTCGCATACGGGAAAACGGAGTATATTCGGAAATTTTGCCATGGACAGCGTCCACCTCTGAATTTGAAAATTCAGCCCCTTCTGCCATTATTCTTTCCGGAGGTCCCAATGATGCCGGCGAAAAAGGAGCTCCGACACTAAACCATGCCCTAGTACACACAAATGTACCTGTCCTTGGTATTTGCTATGGCATGCAGCTGTTGGCACTTCACTTCGGAGGAGCCCTAGTAAATGGCGAAAACAGAGAGTATGGGCAAACGAAATTAACAGCGACTAATGGATGCCCGTTGTGGAAAGATGTGCCCCCAAAAACTACCGTATGGATGTCCCACGGGAATCACGTAAAAACACTTCCGAATGGATTTACGTCAGTTGCTGAAACAGCGACCATTGGCATCGCTGCGATGGCAAATGAAGATCATAGAATCTATGCGTTGCAATTTCATCCAGAGGTATCTCATACCTCCCATGGAATGCAGATTCTGCGCAATTTTTTATTTGAAGTTGCCAAGCTAAAACGGAATTGGAACGTGGGATCATTCATCGACGATACCATCGCGAAATGTCGTGAAAAGGTAAAGGATTCAAATGTCCTGCTTGCCTTATCCGGTGGCGTTGATTCCACCGTTGTGGCTGCCTTGCTGTACAAGGCGATTGGGGAACAGTTGCACTGCATTTTTGTTGATCACGGATTGATGCGTCAAGGGGAAGCTGAAGAAATTGTTTCAATGTTGGACCAATGCATGCCAAAACTGCAATTACAGCTCATCAAGGCACAGGACCTATTTCTGAAAAGGCTCGTTGGGATAGAAGACCCGGAAACCAAACGAAAAATCATTGGAAAAACATTTATCGACATTTTTGAAGAACAGGCTTCAAAAATTCCCAATGCAAAATTTTTAGCACAGGGGACATTATATCCAGACGTCATTGAATCCTGCTCCGTTGGCGGTACGGTCATAAAAAGTCACCACAATGTGGGAGGGCTTCCGAAGGATATGAAATTTGAACTAATTGAGCCATTGCGGGAACTTTTCAAAGATGAAGTGCGGGCAATGGGATTAGAAATTGGACTGCCGGAAGATGTGATATGGCGCCAACCATTTCCTGGACCTGGACTTGCAGTACGCATACTTGGGGAAGTAACTGCTGACCGACTATCGATTTTGCGGAGGGCGGACAATATAGTACAACAGGAATTAAAAAAATCTGGTTGGTATCGTAATATTTGGCAAGGATTTGCTGTTTTGCTACCGCTGTGTACGGTCGGTGTAATGGGAGATGCACGCACATACGACAATGTGATAGCATTGCGCGTTGTTGACAGCGTGGATGCCATGACGGCGGATTGGACGCGGCTTCCCCACGATATAATTGCATCAATTTCCAACCGCATAGTCGGCGAGGTAAATGGAGTAAATCGCGTCGTCTATGACGTATCATCGAAACCTCCCAGCACAATCGAATGGGAATAACCATCGCTTTATACCAAAAACTCTTCGCAGGGATTCATGTCAAACACTTGAATGCTTGGCGAAAGCTCAATCAACTCATCCATAAACCAATTTCGCGAATCCTCTTCACCGTGGACAAGGACAACGGCACGGGGAGACATGGTCAGGATGTTTTTTAAAATTTCTTCCCTGTCCGCATGGCCACTAATATCAAATTTATTAATTTTAGCCGCAATTTTAGCCACATAATTTTGAGCTTTAAATAGAAAAGAATCCCCCGGAGAATATTTTTGAAGCTCTCCCCCAGGCGTAGTTTCATCACAGAATCCGACAAAGCAAATGGCATTTTTATGGTCATCAATTATGGCAGAAGCAACGTTATAGGCGGATGTGTTTTCTACCAGCATACCACTACTAAGGACAAAAATTGAGGGTTCCTGGATCTGTTTTTTTATATCATTTGGGTTATTTCCTCGGAAAATTTTTATCTTCAATTCCTTTGTAATTCTTCTTCGAAAATTTACACCGGACAGCTTTTTTGAGATAAGATCGAAATCTTCGATGAGGCCATAGCCTAAACCAGAACAATAAATCGGAGTATCTTGCTGTAATTTATTTTGCTGGCGAGCGCAACTTATGATTTTAAGAATTTCCTGCATACGTCCGAATGCAAAGGCAGGAATCAGAACGGACCCTCCTCCGCTGATGGTGTCGCGAATTGTCCCGATGAGGCGTTCCGTTTCGTTATCGGCTGAACGTTCTTTGAGTCTTACGGTGGTCCCACGCGTTGTTTCGGTGATCACCGTGTCGATTTTTCGGGTTGGCCATTTGGCACCCCTAAGAATCTTAAGGTTCCGAAATAGAACATCACCGGTGTAAAATATATTCCTGTGTTTGTGTTCGATCAAAATGGAACTGGCCCCGACAACGTGGCCTGCTTCAAAAAATGTTATGGTGATTTCATCGTTGTCTTTTCTTAGCACCCGTGATTTCCCAAATTGCATGGGCAAAATGTGCTGTTCCAGTGCTTCAATATCTGCCAAGGTATACAAAGGATATTCTTTTATTCCCATTTCATCGTGTTGCAGTTGCATGACGGTAACGCAATTATTTAAAATTCTTGGTAAAACGATGTGAGACGCCTGCGTTATTAGGACACGGGCTTGCTGTTGCCTTTTCATTATGTATGGCAATGAACCGACATGGTCCAGGTGGCAATGGGAAATTAAAATCAGGTCGATGACGGTTGTTCCAAGCTTATCGAAGGCGGGTAATGCGTCATAACCAGAACGTTTGGGACTAATTCCAGAGTCAAACAAAATGTTGAAGCTTCCAATTTTAGCAGACAAGCATGAAGATCCTATGTCCCTGGTCTTATTTAAATCAATTAACTGCATGGGCAAATTCCATATGTAAACGCCAAATATAATATTGACTCGGACCTGTTATCTAGAGTGTTTTTTTTAATTAAAAAGCAAGAAAATATGTATGATTAATTTCACACAATTTCACATTGAAATTTTGTGGCTTGAAAAAACCTGCCAATCGTAGGTCCTTAAAAAAGTTGTACACGTTTCAAAAAAACTTTAAAAAAGATACCATTGCAAAGAAAAGCTTGAGCTTTTCACAATTAATTTGTTGCAAAAAAAGCGCTTTATTCCAAATTTTGGGAGCATTATGGATCCTTTGCAACAGATTTGTCAAGGCATCGACACCGTGGTTGGACAAGATGAATTAAAGAAAAAGTTGGCCAGTGGAAAACGGCTTAGGGTTAAACTAGGGGTTGATCCCACGCGGCCAGATTTGCATTTTGGACACTTGGTCGTTTTTAACAAACTCAAACAGTTTCAAGATCTTGGCCATGAAACTACGCTATTAATTGGAGATTATACAACAACGATCGGAGATCCTTCGGGTCGTTCCTCCGAACGGCCAATGCTATCCAGTGAACAGATTGAGAACAATTATAAAACCTATGTGGAACAGGCATTCAAAGTTTTAGATCCTGCCAAAACGGTGATAAGAAAAAACAGCGAATGGTTTAATAGCATGTCTTTTGGGGATGCAATCTTGCTTGCTAGGCAAATGACGGTAGCTCAGATGCTCGAGCGGGAAGATTTCAGCAATCGGTACAAAAATAAAACCCCTATTTCGATCGTTGAGTTTTTGTATCCTCTGTTGCAGGGATACGATTCCATCATGCTGGATTCTGATGTCGAAATAGGTGGCCGTGACCAATTGTTTAATTTGTTGGTTGGCCGCACTTTACAAAAAAATATTGGTAAAGAAGAGCAAGTGGTTATCACAATGCCACTGCTTGTTGGATTGGATGGTACCAGGAAAATGTCAAAAAGCTATGACAACTACATTGCCTTCAATGACACAGCAAAGGATATTTTCGGCAAGGTAATGTCGATTTCCGATGAGACGATGTTCGTGTACTACAAATTTCTTTTGTTAAAAACGGATGAAGAAATTGAACGATTGAAAGCGATGCACCCCATGGAATGCAAAAAGTCGCTAGCAGAGTACCTGTGTGCCAAATTTTACGGGTTAAATGTTACAAAACACGAACGGGAACAATTTGAAAAAGTATTTTCTCAAAATGATATTCCAGATAACATGCCGAATTTTAGCATCCAGGAATTGATGGGTAAAAAAGCTGCTCCCTTGGTAGATATTCTATGGGCGACAAACCTATTTCCTAGCAAGAAGGAGATTCGTCGACTATTTGAACAGGGAGCACTCAAGGTTGATGGCCAAAAAATTACCGATCCTTCTTTTCTATGTAAAATTTCCAACGAAGCAGTGGTCATTCAAGCTGGAAAAAGAATTTTTCTCAAAATAATAGAGTAGGGTATTCTAGCAGAATAATTTTAGTAAGGCTATCATTTTGGTTTTGGGTTGAAATGTGGTCGTAATTTTACACTGTGGAGGCAATGAAAATTATCCGTAATAAATCCTGGGGGAAGGTTGTACTTTTATTGTGCCTACTTTCCTGCGGCACACGCTGCTTGGCCACAGCCTCAGGATCACAACCGCTGCAAAATATTCCCATAAATGGTTTTATATTGCCAGTTTTTAATGGAGAAGGTCAAGAAATTTGGGAAGCCCGTGGTAGTTCAGCAACAATGATTGAAGACAATCTATTGCATGTAAAAAATATGAAGTTGCGCTGTTTTACCGAAGAAGAACCCCCCCAGGAAGCATTTTTTGCTATCAGTGATATGGCATTTGTTGTTCCACAAACAAACTCAATTTCGGAAAATTTTGAAATAAAAATTTTTGGTCAAAATTTCTATGCATCTGCCCGCACTTGGGAATTTTCGGGCAATGAGAAAAAAATCATCGCAAAAGATCATGTCAAAGTTTTCCTCGATTGTAACCTGGAGGAATGTTCACCATAAAAAACATAGTAAAATTAATAATTTTAATGCTACCTCTGGGAACATTTGCTTCTCCGGTCCAAATAACAAGTGATGTCCTTGAAATCCAGACATTGGGGTCTCATGTTTACATGAATTTTTCTCACAATGCCCATATCGGTGGGAATAAATTCTCTTTGAAAGAGGATCACATACAAGTTATCATTGCCAGTGGTTCTTCACAAATACCCAACCTAGCGGCAGTAAAAGAAATTCATGCCATGGAAAATGCAGCCTTTGAGTGGGAATCATATGGGGGAAAAGCCGATCAGATAAGCATTTATCCTGCCAAAAATTTTATCCTATTGGAGGGAAATGCTGAAATATGGGATGAAAATTCAGGGACAATGTTCGGGCAAACACTAACCCTAGATTTAAAGCACAAGCAAATCAAATCCGGAGGTTCGGAATTCAAACGCCCGACTATGTCAATTGATGATATTTCGAAGTTTGAACCAGATAACATGTTGATAAAGTAAAAAAAAGCGATGGCAAGAAAGCGATGGCAAAAATCACCAATAGATTGTTTATAAAAAATTTAGAAAAATTCTACGGCCAACGGGAAGTAATTAGGGATATTTCCATGGAGATAAATAGTGGGGAGGTTATCGGATTACTTGGTCCCAACGGTGCTGGCAAAACTACCACCTTTTACATCGTTATGGGGTTAATCGTTGCCGATTCGGGTAAAATTTTTTTGAATGATGAAGATATCAGTAAACTTCCGATGTACAAACGTGCTCGCAAAGGCGTGGGGTATCTTCCCCAGGAAGATTCCACAATTCGATCACTAACGGTGTGGGAGAACCTGCAGTGCATGGCTGAATGTCTGCATCTGTCTAAGGAAGAACAAATCAAAGCCATAGAAGAATCATTGGCAGAAATGAAAATTTCACACATTGCTGGACAAAAAGCTTATACTCTTAGTGGAGGAGAATGCAGAAGGCTAGAAATAGCTCGTACACTGATATCTAAGCCAAAGTTTCTACTTATGGATGAACCCTTTAGCGGAGTAGATCCTATCAGCGTTAGTGCATTACGAAACATTATCATTTCCCTAAAAGAAAAAAATATTGGTATTTTTATTACCGACCATAACGTACGCGAAATGTTAAAAATCGTAGACCGTGCCTATTTGATATACGGAGGTAATATTCTTTGCCATGGCTCCAGTAACGTACTATTGAAAGATCCAAACAGTAGAAAATTTTATCTTGGTGAGGATTTTAACATGTGATTCGAGATGCTCTTTTGTAACGTTTTGCATATTTTTAATTTCAAAAAAATTCTATGCCAAAAACGTATGGGCTCTCAATCGTGAAAAATTTAAAGTGTTTACTTTTGTCTGTTTCATATTTTCCTGTGGAAGCAGCAGCTTAAAAGTCGCAACAAGTAACTTTTGGCCAAAAGTTGGTTATGCATGAGATAAAAAAGTTTTCTTCGGGAAATGTCGTTGTGATGACTTTATCAGGGAAATTGACTCACAGTGACTATGTAAACATTGTTCCATTTCTTGCAAAATTGATAAAAAAGTATGGCTTGATCAGGATTTTAATCGAGCTCGACAATTTTGAAGGATGGAAAGTTTCGGCTACCTTGGACGATATCGTTTTCGTTTTTCGATATTCTGCACACATAGAACGAATGGCATTTCTGGTTCACGCCAAACAAAATAATCTTGCCTTACTGCTCGACCGGCCATTCGGTAGGGCATTCGGTGACAATGTTAAATATTTTCACCAAAAATACTGCGAAGATGCCTGGCAGTGGATATGCGATGGAGCGAAAGATGTGCAAAATGCTACCTTTCCCCAAGATTTCGCATAATCCTGAAAATTTTCGACCCAATGCTGTTTCTTGGAAAAGATCTATTACCATTCCTGGCAATTTAGAAATTAGCAAATTTACTGTGAAATTTGAAAAAAGATAAATGAAGTTGTTAATATGTCAATTCTACTAAATGTGACCTCTGGAGTCTATTTTTTGCTGAAGGCTGATCAGCTCATCTTCTAAAACCGTAGAAAATTCCTTGACGGTTAAATTTTCGAAAGTTTCGCAAAGAAATGTTTTGCTATCCACGCATATTTTTGAAAATGGATAGGGAATTTTAAACCTATCCCAGGTTGGCAAGGCAAAGTAATGGCTGTATTTCATAGCCACTAGTACGAGGTTCGTTTTCGTAGTTTTGGTTACCATGGCTGTCCCTCTTTTAAATTTACAAACTGGTCCCCGGGGCCCATCGGGGGTTATGGCAACGAATGCACCTTCCGTTAACTTTTCAGATATATTGTCCATGGCGAATAAACCATTCCGATTGCTAGAACCACGTATCGTCCGTATGCCCAATCGGCTAAATATTTCCGCCAGCCATGCACCATCGCGCGATGGGCTTACGAGGGCATACGTGCTATGTTTCTTTCTTAGCAACCTATATAATCTATATGCTGCAAAGAAATTGTTATGCCAAAATGCAAAAACCGTCGGTCCCTGAACTTCATCGAGCATTTTTCGACATTCCGCACTCAGTTTGATACCTAGCGTTGACCAATACAGCCTCAATATGAAAACAACAATGGAAACCAAAATACGTTGCCACCACCTCTTTAACACATGCGTATCGCGGCGAACTATCATGCTTCTTCGATTTTAGGGAAGAGGATAATTTGTTCTCCCAATTTGTTACCGGTAAGCGAATTTCCAAACCTAGTGTCCGTGCTCCAATTTGCGGATGCCGGACATCCAAGAACGGACAATACTTGCTGCGATGTTGTTGGCATTATCGGGGATAACAAAATTGCAGCCAATCTGACACATTCGGCAGCTATGGCGATGGTTGTATCGATCAGCTGTTTATCGCCCTCTTCATTTGACTTTGCCAATTTCCATGGTGAACGATTTTCGACGTACCCGTTAACCGCTTTTATGCACAGGAACAATTTTTCAAGGGCCGAATGGAATGCAAATTCATTGTATAGAGAAATGATTTCAGGAATTGCCGATTGCCACAAATTCCGAAGATCCTCTTCGAGGCTTTCGGTTTTGACAATTGCTTTTACCGTCCCATCGCAATACCTATGTCCCATGTTTAACAGACGGCTCAGGAGGTTCCCCAAATCATTCGCCAGATCCCCTGTGTAGCGGGTCATAAACCTATCAAATGAAAAATCACCATCCTGTCCTATGGTCATTTCGCGCATCAGATAGTAGCGAAAGGCATCCACTCCAAATTTTTCTATACATTCCAACGGGTTTACGATATTGCCTGCACTTTTCGACATTTTTTCGCCGGAAATTAACCACCAGCCGTGTACCAACAGAGTTTTAGGCAATTCAATGTGAAGAGCATGTAACATTATTGGCCAATAGACCGCATGGGCTGGCACAAGGATATCCTTCCCGATGATGTGGTAATCTGCTGGCCAATAGTTGATAAATGTTTTATCCAAATAATTGGCTCCCGTTATGTAATTTATGAGAGCGTCGAACCAAACATAGGTTACATATTCCGAATCGAATGGTAGTTCTATCCCCCAGGACAACCGATTCTTCGGCCGGGAAATACATAGGTCATTTACAGGATCTTTGAGAAACTCCAAGACCTGTTTTGCTCGAAATGTAGGGAATATAAATTCCGGATGGGCTTCCACATAATTTATCAACCATTGTTGATATTTCTTGAGTCGAAAAAAATAATTTGTCTCTGATATTTCGACGATTTCTCCAAAATCTGCTGGCCATTTGCCATCAATTTTATCTTTCTCAAGGACGAACCGTTCGGCGGTTTTGCTATACAACCCGGAATAATCGGCCTTGTAAATTTGCCCATCGTCGTATAATTTCTGTAAGCACTCGCGGACAACTTGTTTATGTTCACTTTCCGTCGTTCGAATGTATCGATCGTATTTAATATTTAACTTTTTACATAGATTTTTGAAATCTTCGGCAATATTGTCACAGTGAATCTGTTCTGGAACCCCTGCCTTGGCGGCGGATTGGCTCACCTTTAAACCATGCTCATCCAACCCTGTCATGAATTGCACGTCCATGTTTTGCAACCGAAACATGCGAGATATCGTATCCGCTAGAATTTTTTCGTAGGCATGACCGATGTGAGGCTTTCCGTTGGCATAATCTATGGCCGTTGTGATATATACTTTTTTCATTTGTCTCCACCATTATTTTACTTTATACGTTCTTACGTTCTTGTGCAACTATTGTGTGGAATTCCATCTTTACAATTTCATTTTTTCAAAATTATCAAATCCATGATTCCGCCGGGGAAAAATTTTCTAACCAAAGCTATTTTTTACCTTACGTTTACACACTAAAACATCATATGTACTAAAACTATCAATGCTGTTAAAATGTTGATGGGAAGTTCAAAATGAATTTTTTGTCCATGCCTTCCAAAAACAATGGTAAACGGACGTACCATGAACCTCTCACTGCTTCGGAAAATTTCATCGAAAAATTTTGTTTTTCGAAAACACTCATAAAATTTTTAACTCGACATTTTGTTATCATATCGAATATCAAAAACACTCAGAAAATGGAGAGATGGCAGAGTGGTTTATTGCATCGGTCTTGAAAACCGAAGTGCTGTCAACGGCACCGTGGGTTCGAATCCCTCTCTCTCCGCCATGAATACAAGCTTTGCGAGGGATAAGGAAAATGTAAAATAGAGTGCCGAGAAGAGTCTGTGGACAAAACATGGACAAAAATCTTGTCTCAAAAAAGCTTTCCATTCGAGAGGTTTAAATGCTGAGCAATTACTTCCGGAATTCCATATTTTTCCACCATTTTCGATATTGGTTCGCTGCAATAGATGCAGTATGTTACAAGAATCCACCTTCTCTAAATCTTTTTCTGTGATGCATGTAAAATTGGTTTTTGACTTTCCTTTTCACAGGACTCTTTTCTGGACAGTATCGTGTGGTGGTTATCGGTGTTACCGACACTATCCTCCTAGTACTGAGCCGGCAAAAATCAGTTTTAGGGAGGCATTTCTATTATCTCCAATTTTCTACGAACGGAATACAAAAAAATTCCTTGGCAAATCACCAAAAACTTCTAGCTTCTGTGCAGTTTTAATAAAATGCTATTTCGGTGGGATATCCAAGTGGCTAAAGGATGCAGACTGTAAATCTGTCGAGTTTCACTCTTCAAGCGTTCGAATCGCTTTCCCACCACCACCGATAAATACAGGCTTTGCGGAGGATGAGGGAAATATCAAATGAGGTACCAGGAAAAAGCCAATCCCTCAATATTCCCTCAAAAATGTTAGCCATAGATCCTGTTCCCAAGTTTCTTTTCCATGAAAATTGGAAACTAACCAAAATATCAGGAAAAATTCTTAGGGAAAAAAGGAGAAATTTCGTTGAAATGAGGAGAAAAGGATGGAAAAATTAAAAAAAAGTTGCTCTTAAGTCAAGCAAAAACTTTCGATGATGTAAATTTCTGTAGCAAAGCCTTCGATCATAATAAAAGCATAAAGGAAAAGCATTGAGAAAGGAGGAGGGAAGAATACACTGGGATTTGGAGAGGAAGTCCGGTGGAAAATAGGGAAAAGAGAAGACAGACGAAGTGGACAAAAGGAGTATTGGCAGGCATTTCGTTAATGGGCAGCATGGTGTGCGTGATGCTATGGATGATGCTGTGCGGAGGGTGTAGGACGGTGGGAAGTAGATTACTGGTGCCGAGTACGCTCAGCGGGCAGAATGGAGAGTTGAAGGACATAAACGGAAAGTTGTATGACTATTTGCAGATCCTGCTGTGGGTTGGGAAGAATAACTATGATTGCGGAGGTAACCAACGGGAAAACCACAAGCCTGAGACAGGAAGTTATAGGTTCGGGAATGGTATGCTGGGAAATCGTAGGTTGCGCAATTACGACGATAGTGAGAGTTGCAAACCTGGAATGGAAAATCGCAAGCTGGGGAACCGCGATGTTGGCAATTACGACGATGCTGAGAGTTGCAGACCCGAAAAGGAGAATCGTGGGTCCGAGAATGGCAAGTTGGCAAACGACAATTTAAGGAACAGAGAAGTTGGGCAGAAAGCCCTGGACGGGTGTTTGGAAATAGTGGGGCTGCCTGATGGCAACGAGATGATACTAACAAACAACATCAATGGGGAAGGGGTTGACCGGATAGTGAGGGATGCGAGGAAGCTGAAGGCGAGGAAGGAGAAACTCGTTGGCCGGATGGGAAAAGACGTGGCATTACTTGAGAAGAGATATGCCTGCTACGAGTCATCCCACCGGACGCTGAGGACTTTGCAGCTATTTGGTGGCTTGGCATGCGGGATTGTGGTGATTTTTGGTTTGGTATTTTTTCGACTGAGGTGGGACAACCGAGGGTGTGCATAAGGATGTGCATAAGGGTGGAAACAACGACGAGAACAACGAATGGAATAAAGGAGCA
>JAITIO010000015.1 GCA_031279395.1 Puniceicoccales bacterium
ACATCCACAGGTTATTTTCCCCTGATAATTTGCGGAATTCCCATGGCTAGGACCAATTAAAAACATTTTTAAACTTCTTTGCCTTCTAAATATTGTCAAAGAATTATTTGCCCAAAGAATTTGCAAATTTTTATGCTCGGTTACTTACCGATGTGATTGCAATTTTCTTTAAAAATCGGAATTCCAAAAATGTAAAAGGTCTGTTTGGGCTTTTTTGTTTGATTTGAAAAATTGCCAAACAAAATACGGCCACTCTAGTTTTTTCTGGTTCGTTGCTTATGCCAAATATAAACTTTTTAAACAAATATTTCCACGGCCGTGGGGCAGAAACAGTGTACGAACCTTTTTGTTGTGTAAAATCATGTTTTTTTAAATTCCTGCACCATGGCATCAACGCATGCTTTCCATGAAGAATTCTTCGCCCGTTTAAGTCCTTTCTGAGACAATTCTTTCTGCAATTTTTCATCGCAATATACCTTTTCGTAGGCGGCTACCATGGATTCATCGTCTGTGGGGTCGATCAAAATTCCGGCATCATCAACAACTTCTGGCAGAGAGGTCACGTTAGATGCGATTACTGGACATCCGCACTGTATGGCTTCAAGCGGGGGTAGTCCAAATCCCTCGTGGAGTGACACAAAAACGCAACATTCAGCATGGGAATATAGCGAAGCCAAGTCCCCATTTTCCACATAACCGACCCTGATAATTTTTATACCATTTTCCCCAAGACTTGCCATTTCAGCATCAAAAAATGCCTCAAAATCACTATCAATACAACCGGCAATAACAAAAACCAGATCATCGACATGGTTTTTCTCAATGAATCCAATAAAATTTCTAAGTGTAAAAATGGAACCGTGGGGAGATAAAAAAATATCAAAATCCTTTATGTCACCGTAAAAAATCCTAGGCACAGTTTCAAAATCGGTCTGCGAGATGGCCTCTTTAACACGGCGGTGGACATTGTAATCTGTCACACAATCGAATCCATGGCACCCCCAAATTGCAGAGAACTATGTTTCTAATTCCTAATCAAAAAGTTCATAAACTCAACAAAATTTATGGCAAAATTTCGTCCCCAAATTTCTGGGGATAATTCGAAAACGACTCAATCGGCACGGCGGAGAGAATACGGCGATTGACATGTCCAAAAAATTTGTTCACATCCTCGATGTGAATTATCTCGGCATAGATTACGGCTCCAGGCGGGTCGGAATGAGCATCTACCATGGGGATGTCAAACTTGTACTTCCCATGAAAGCCATAGTCACAGAATGTGATGACGAAAAGGTGGAGAAAATTTGTAGGATGGTGAAGGAAAACAATGTCGATGGAGTCGCCATCGACTATCCGCTAAATATGGATGGAACTCGAGGTAACAAGGCGAAACAGGTGGATAGGTTTGTAGAAATTTTATCGAATAGACTGCCGAGTAACATTAAAATCAATCTCGTCGACGAACGGCTAACGAGCGAACAGGCGATTAACGAACAAAAATTATTCTACACGAAACAGTCGGCTTCTAAAACCCGAAAACGGCGAAATCGAGGAATCATTGATTCTCAGGCCGCAATGATCATTCTAGAGGATTTTTTATGGGAGCTGGAATTGAGAAAATAATAGGAAATGACCGACCCTTTTTATGGAAAATTTCTAGGTGGTTTAGGTGTATGGATTTGAACTGAATTTTGAAAATTTTTTATTTTTTTGAACAAATCTCAAATTCCTTAGTCTTAATTTCGTGTAAGAGGGAATCTCTTACCGTTAGATTTAGTTTGATAAGAATTACATGGGCGAGATAAATTTCTTGCCCACTTTTTCTAAGTGAAAAATTCAAATATTTGTTTCGTTTTTATAAAGTTTTTGCAAATATTCTCCTACAATATGTCAAACAATTCCGCTTGGTCGGGAAGTTTATACCTTTTGTGAGCCAGCGTCAGAAGTGAGTTCAGTTGCAAATTTTGAAGCAAATTAAAAATATCTTCCGGATTCCTGCTAATTGTCGTTGCTGGAATATGAAATTCCATTGTTTTTCGCAATGTGATCAATTCGCGGTTGCGTTCTATGAGCCCTATGGAATTTGATAGATTTTTTCTAACTTTTTCGGAGGAAATTTTATCAAGATTTTGCAATAAATTTTCAATGCTACCAAATTGGTTTAAAAACTTTTCCGCCCTTTTAGCCCCTATCCCTTCGACTCCTAGAATGTTATCGGAAGCATCGCCCAACAGGGATAGATAGTCGACTATCTGTTCCGGGAAAACACCGAAGTTCTCTTTGATTCCCTGTCGGTCTAGAATCCGCCAAGTACCCTTAGATTGTGCGGTTGGAGGTAACATCTGAAAAGTATGTTCACCAACACATTGGGCAAAATCCTTGTCTCCGCTGGCGATGTATGACGTTTCACCACATTCATTCAATTTTTTAGAAAAACTGGCCAATAGGTCATCCGCTTCAATGCCTTCCTTTGCGGTTATGTAATATCCATGGGCCACGGACAATAAATTCATATATTCCAGCTGCCGTTTGAGCTCTTCGGGCATGACTTTTCGATTGGCCTTGTATGTGGATAGAATGTTCTTCCGATCGGTCGAACCTCCCGAATCAAAAAATACACAGACGGCATCGGGATGGACTATGTCTTCCAACTTCCACAGAGATCGAACCCATCCATAAATTGCGTTGACGTGTAACCCATAGGTGGTTGTCATCTGTGGAACACCGTAGAAACATCGAAATGCCATGTTGTGCCCGTCGACGAGCAACCAAGTTTTTGTATTTTGTTTCATACTAGTGTTTCATTGGAAAGATTTTAGTCGCAAAAATTTTGTATCTCCAAGCCCATCATCCAAAAAATTTTCCTTTGCTGGTAAAACTTGAGAAAATTCACTGGGAGATGAAAAGACCATATCGCCGATTTTGCACAACAAAACACTATTTTCCCCATCAATGTTTTGCCCATTCCCATTATATCGATCTCCCGTCATGATATTTTCACAAAATATCCCTGTGGTTGCCACATTGAGATCCGTATCTGTCAACGCACATACTTTGGAAATGTGTATGTCGCTGAGAATGTTGTAGGATATGGCATTTTGTAGTAAGTCGATTGCGGATACGATGGGTATTTTTTCCCTGCCGTTGAAAACATTTATACTCCTCACATCCAGCACCTCCATGGCACATTCCAGGGTTGGCATTGAGGCACGGCAATGGACATTATGGAGCGTTGGTAAAAAAAAACCAGCCGAAAAACTCTGTTCAATGTATGGGTTACTTTTCACAGCGGATATGTACGGTATATTTGTTTGTTTTTTCAAACTGATAGTTTCATCGGGGGTTATGCATAGGACACACAAAACTACAAACACCGCGGAGACAAGTAGGGAGATGAAATCATATTTTCTACGGGACATCCATGTTTTTAATGAATAAAAATTTCTACTATGGCAACACTTTTCGCACATGGGATTCTCGGGAATCATTATCCGCTCCCAAAAGGGGCATACATTTATCCTTCCTTGGGAAGCTGATGGAAATTTTTGTCCCAACATTTTTGGCACTGGCGATGTCGATGGTTGCCCCGTGCTCCCTCAAAATTCTTTCAATGATTACCATTCCCAGTCCATTCCCTTCCCTCTTGGTGGAAAAATATGGTTGAAAAATCTTATCCAATAGATCGCAGGGTATTCCAACACCATTATCCGTAAATACCAGAATGACATCATCGTCACTGGCAGACCCTTCAATTATTATCGCACCACCGCTGGAGATTGCCTCACAGGAATTCTTTAAAACATTGAAAAAGACCTGCTTCAATTGGGAATAATCTCCGAGAATTAGTGGCAATGGACCAATGTGATTGACCACTTCTATGTTTAAAGATTTAAATTCTGCCTCCATTAAATCAATGGTATCCCCTATGACTTTGCCCAGTGGAAGGCTGGTAAATTTCGGCTTTTGAGGACGGATCGCATGTAAAAAATTTTTAACAATGCTATCCAATCTGGCAATTTCATCCAAACAAATCCCCGCCGAGGTTTCCAATTTAGCACGTTCATCGACATTTTTCAGGGACTTACACTGGCGTTGCATCAATTGTAAACGGAGACTGATGGCGTTTAATGGATTTCCTATTTCATGGGCAACAGCACTGGCAAGAAGTGTGACAGATGAAATTTTTTCGTCGTTTAACATCTTTTCCGATAAGGCACGTTCCTCTGTGATATCAACGATCCTCAGAACAAACATCTTTTCATCATCGTCGTAATTGCTATAATTATGGGCAAC
>JAITIO010000055.1 GCA_031279395.1 Puniceicoccales bacterium
GAAACTGGGAAGGCCTATGCCATTGGTGACCGCAATTGGGCTGCTAATGATATTTCACAGGATATTCCTCGCCTGGTGGTCAGAAAAGTGAATGATGCTCCTCCGACCTATGAATTTGGAACTTTGTATGGATCCCAATTCGAAAAGAACGCCATATCATACTTGGAGATTTATAGCACCGATGTCCATGTCCGCAACGCACGGTATTAGGAGAAATTTAGGCCTTAGGAAATCTGCATCGCCCGTTCTTTCCTGTTTTCCCTGAATTTGTGAGCCTCAAATTCGGAGAAAACGCCATGGAAAAGACATATCAATGTTTAAAGTTTATGGACACCGAAATAAAAAGATCTTGACTCTACAAGCATTGAAAGATTTGACTCCACAGGTTTCTTTGGTTCTTTCAGGAATCTTTTGAGTAGGCTTCTTTTTTAATTTTGTTCTTTGTCTGTTTGGGTCATATCGATTATTTTATAGCTCTCAATGTGTAGGGAAGGATCTGCTCGGAATAATAGCTTGGCGTTGAACTTTTTCTCCGTGGAAATTAGGACAGTTTCATCATTTTTCATGCGCTCTAGAACTTCATTATTCAATGAAACTTTGAACTCGATTTTTGTTTCACTTGGAACCTTTACGCGTTTTTGTTGTAAAAATTCGATAAGTTTACGATAGATTTCATTGCACATGGTTCGAGGAGACTTAATAAAGCCATCGCCATCACAATACCTACACATGGTACGTATTTCGCTATTATTGCTCTGAGAATGTCGTTGGCGAGAAATTTCCATTAGGCCAAGCTGAGAAATGGGCAATACGAAATTCTTTGCACGGTCCTTGGATAATTCTTTGCGCATGAGGTTGAAAATGTTGATGCGATCCTTTTTGTTGATCATATCAATAAAGTCTATCACGATTAGGCCGCCAATATTTCGCAAACGCAGTTGTCTCGCAATCTCTTTCCCAGCCTCAAAATTTAAATTGAAAATGAAACTACTGGAATCTTTCCCTTTGGACTTGTAATTCCCCGTGTTAACATCGATGGACGTTAGTGCTTCGGTTTCATGGATAACAATTTCACCTCCGCATGACAAAGGAACACGGCGGGAAAATGTTTGGTCGATCTGCCGTTCCACGTTAAACCGTTCAAACAGCGGAATGTTTTCCGTAAATAGGTGAAACTTTTGTTTTGAACGGGGAGAAATAGCAGTTACTGATTTTACCATACGGTCAAACGCTGCCTTGTCATTGACAATTATCCTATCGATGTCGTCGGTCAGAAAATCTCGGACCGTACGCTCTATCAAATCTGGCTCATTGTGTATGAGGGTTGGTTTGGAACTTTGTTCATAGCGGGCAAGGATCGACTTCCACTCCTGCATTAAAATATGTAGGTCTCGGACGAAATATCGTATCTTTTTACCAACTCCAGCCGTGCGAATAATAACGCCCATACCTTCCGGGATGGTCAGTTTATGTAAAATTTCTTTTAGGCGATTTCTTTCCCTAGGGTCATCTATTTTTTTCGAAATTCCACATTCTTCGGAAAACGGCATCAGGACCAAACATGTTCCCGGTAAAGCAATATTCGTTGTTACCCTTGGGCCCTTATTTCCAATTTGGCCTTTTATGATTTGGACCATGATGTCTGTCCCAATGCGATATAAATTGGGGATATCGTTGATGGTAATATGCTTATTTTTCTTCGATGAATTTTTTCGAACTACTTCGAAAGTTTTATCATTTGCCTCCGGCAAGGCATCCCAATAGTGGAGAAAAGCATTTTTCTCTTCCCCAATATCGACAAATGCAGCTTTTAATCCCGATTCTAAATTCTGAATCTTCCCTCGGAAAATTGCCCCGATAAAGTTTTGTTCGTTCAAATATTCAAATTCGTAGTTCTCCAATATGCCATTGCAGAGCAGCGCAACACGAGTTTCTGTTATTTCGCAACTCAGAATTAATTCACGGTACGGCCTGTTGGGACTAATTAAAGATCTTATAATTCTTTGTATCACAGGCTGTTGCTTTGCCCTTGCAGCAGCTTCTTGCTTTATTTGATCCAGCGAAAATTCTTTATACTGGTTAAGAGAATGATTGAAAAATTTTTCATTTCGATTTTTTTCGATATCTTTCATTTGTATTCCTAATATTTATAGGAAGGGAACTTGATTCTGTCCGCTGTTTCATGTAAAACTATTTTGATGGCGATGAACACTTTGTACTAAGCCTTGTAAAAAACAGCAAGTTAATAGAAAAGACCCCCCGTAACTTAAAAACGGAAGAGGGATTCCGGTAATTGGCATTAATCCTATGGTCATTCCAATATTTATGCAAACATGTGCTAGAAGTAACATGCTGATTCCAACACACAAATATGTTCCAAATTTATCGCGTGCACAATTTGCTGTCCGTAATCCACTCCATATAACTAGGGCATATAACAATATCACTGTCAATGCTCCTACAAACCCTCTTTCCTCCGCTATTACAGAAAACACAAAATCATTTGAAGCTATGGATTTGGGAAGATACCCCAACTTTGCTTGGGTTCCATTGTTAAATCCCTTACCATTTAATCCTCCCGATCCCACCGCTATTAACGACTGACGTAAGTTCCAACTGATTCCTATGCCATCCGGATCGACCTCATCGGGAAACAGAAATGCAATTATTCTATCCCGTTGATAGTCTTTCATCGGGAAAAAAGATCTATTCTCATATTTCGTCGTTGTTGTTCGATCTCCTAAATTTTTTTTGTCTAGAAAGTTTCTATACCCATAAATGTCAAATGCGACCATAGATAATAGTATTAATACACCCACAAAAACATAGGCGAAAAATTTTTTCGATAAATTGGAAACATATAGCATTGCAAAAAACATCACAGGAAATGTTAGTGCAGACCCTAAATCAGGTTGCAACAACACCAGT
This sequence comes from Puniceicoccales bacterium, assembly GCA_031279395.1. Taxonomy (GTDB): domain Bacteria; phylum Verrucomicrobiota; class Verrucomicrobiia; order Opitutales; family JAIRKQ01; genus JAIRKQ01. Next base: position 2,929 of record JAITIO010000055.1, read on the forward strand.
GTCGTTGGTATGCAAAACACTCCAAAAAATTTTGCAAGATTTTTAATTGATCCCCAAAAAGATATGATCTCGAATCTCGCCATCAACGCCGCCAACATCACTAAAAATCCTAATTTTGCCGGTTCGGATGGTTGAATGGTGATACCGAAAAAATTTACCCATCTTACCGCACCATAGTGTCGTTTCCCCAGCGGCGACCATGCCAGTACTAACAAAATAATGCTGATGTAGTATATCCAATGGGCCCCGTTGCGCCACAGGGAGTAATCTAGTTTTGATACGATAAAATAAATAACAAAACCGATGGATGCCCAGAGAATTTGCACACACCACTGTTTGCCTCCCGCATAGCTATGAGCAGCATAGATCGCCATTATCCCTATGGATAGCAAAATGACCATGGAGATGATGGGAACAAAATCCCACGACTGCCCTTTGACATTACCTAGCAGTAACGACAATTTAAACAAAAATTTATTACGTATTATTTTCAAGTTTTTCAGAAAACATCGCCGATAATCTATCAAATATTGCGATTTTACAATACTATTTGGTTTCTTCCGGAATCTTCCAGCAAAAATGTAGGGCAAATGGTGATTTTTATTCCATCATGGATTGTCTATTTTTATTTTCTTCTCGCTTTCTAGTAATTTCTAAAAGTGTAAGCTTTTAGAATTATGATACGCCAAGGGGAAGAGAAATTTCAGTGGCAATGGGATGGTGACAGACAATAAAATACTTGACAAAATTGATGTCGTAAATAGTTAGGCCGTCACCCTATGGTAATGCCTAATCCAGTTGTCCTATCGGTTTTTCTTGTGTTGATAATGTGCGTATGCCGCATCAATGTCGTAATAGCGTTAACAACGGGCTCAATGGTTTGCGGAGTGCTTGGAGGATCATCTTTGAAAGATACCCTCAATGTTTTTTCCCAGGGGCTTGGGGGTGGAGCAAAAATTGCACTAAGCTATGCACTCCTAGGGGTATTTGCGTCGGCCATTGCCCATTCGGGGCTGTCGAAATTTTTAATGGATGGAATGGCACGTCTATTGCATCTAGTTCCGGGCAAATCGGGCACGCGAAGTACGGCAACCAAAGTCAGTAGTCGCACTAAAATGATGCTATTTCTTACCGTAGGTTGTATCGCAATCGCCAGCGAAAATATTGTCCCTGTCCACATTGCATTTATTCCTATCCTAATTCCACCATTGCTGAGTGTTTTCAACGAATTGCGGATGGACCGCCGTGCCGTGGCCTGTGTCATTGTGTTTGGTGTGGTGGCTGCCTACTTAGTCATCCCGATGGGATTCGGTGAAATTTTCTTGGTGAATATACTTTCCTATTATTTAAAAATTAATGGCTTAGACATACCGTTGTCCGAAATAATTCGCGCACTATGTTTCCCTGTTATTGGCATGGGAATTGGGTTGACTTTGGCATTGCTGAGATACAAGAAACCAAGGAACTATCAAACATTGACCGTAAAAAATTCTGACAAATCCAATCAAATTTCTAGGAAAGATTTCATAGTATCCTGCTGTGCCGTCATAGTAGTTTTTGCCATACAATTGATTGCCAGAGACATTGTTCTAGGAGCATTGACTGGTTTTTTATGTTTACTGCTTGGTGGAGTTGTAAAGCAACGAGATAGTGAGGACGTCGTTGCCAATGGGTTCAAAATGATGGCGATAATCTCCTTTACCATGCTTGCTGCCGCAGGATTCGGCCATGTTTTACGTTCGTCGGGTGGCATTGATGAGATCGTAAATTGTTTAACCGTTTACGCATCTAGTAGCAAAGCATGTACTTCCCTCGGCATGCTATTCGTTGGATTTTTAATATCCGTTGGGATCGGGTCGTCATTTTCTACGGTTCCAATCGTTGCTAGCGTATATGTTCCTTTGGGAATCAAACTCGGGTTCAGTCCAGCAGCAATTGCCGTAATAATTGCGGTGTCCGGGGCTACCGGAGATGCTGGATCTCCGGCGTCGGATTCAACACTTGGAGCCACAAGTGGGCTGAATGCCGATGGCCAACATTCCCTAGTTCGCGACACGGCAATTCCAGCATTTATATATTTGGCTCTTCCAACATTCATTTTTGGCTGGATAGCATCGCTGTTTGTTTAATCATAGCGTTAACCATTATTGAAATATCCTCGCAAGAAAGAGGAATGGTAGAGATACCAATAACGCCGGTAGGTGACAATGGTTTTTGGGGTTCGTTACTTACCTTTTCAAATTTTTCAAGGTCGCCCCATGGATAAAACGATGCAAGGTCCATTTTTGTAAATTGCAGACGGTTAACCGAATGCTGTGGTCATGGAGAGATCAGTCTTACAAGTTTTCTATTGCAAAAGTATAACGGACGATCTATCTTTGACTGATTCATGTATTGGCATTGGTATATTATTATTATCCTCGCATCTTATTTTGTGGGTTCACTCTCTTTCGGAGCACTTCTGGCACGCATTAACGGAGTGGATATTTTTTCATCCGGTAGTGGTGGTTCCGGAGCAACTAATATAAAACGTACACTCGGGAGTAGTGCCGGAATTTTGGTTTTCCTGTTAGATTTCCTAAAAGGATATGTCCCTTCGCTGGTAATTGCAAAAAGCTTTCCAGAAGAAAATTATCTAAACATTCGATTGGCTGCACTTGGATTAATCGGGGTTTTACTCGGGCATAGTTTTTCGATTTTTCATAAATTTCGTGGAGGAAAAGGGGTCGCTTCTGCCATAGGAGGGCTTTTAGTCATCATGCCGAATACGTTGGTAATAGGCATATTCCTCTGGTTGGTAATTTTTCATGCAACAAGGATTGTTTCCATGGCGTCCTTGTGCTTTGCTACCAGTACGATACTAACGTCGTATCTGTTTTCCTATCCCAAAGAATATATCGCATGTTCAATTATCATTAATGGGATCATTTTTTGGCAACATAGAACAAATATTGTCAGGTTGATGAACGGTACAGAGTATAAATTCACAAAAAAGTTCTAATGGTAAGAATTGTTCAGAAATATGGTGGAACATCTGTAAAAGACGTTGCTTGCATCCGTTCGGTAGCAAATAGGATCAAGGAATCTTATGTCAGAGGCAATGAAATGATCGTAGTGGTCTCTGCCCGTGCCGGCGTTACCAATAGGCTGATTTCGGATGCAAAGAGATTATCTGCTGCTCCAAACAGCAGGGAACTCGATGTCTTGCTTTGTATTGGAGAACAGGAAACGGTGGCGCTTTTATCAATTGCCCTCGATGCTATGGGGGTCCGTGCCATTTCCCGGCTAGCCTTTCAAATTGGCTTACAAACTTGCCAATCCTACGGCAATGCCAGAATAGAAAATATTCAGGGAGCAAACATTGAAAAACTATTGGCAGAAAAAAATGTCGTAATTGTGGCTGGTTTTCAAGGAATTTCCGAGAGTGGTGATTTGACAACCCTGGGCCGTGGAGGATCGGACTTGACGGCATTGGCGTTGGCCCATAGATTTCAAGCGGACAGATGTGAGATATATACTGACGTAAATGGCGTTTATACGGGTGACCCTAAAATAATTCAAAATGCTAAATTGATAGAGAAAATAGACTTCGAATCCCTATTGAGGTTGTCTTTTTTTGACAGCAAAATTATGCAAGATCGGTCCGTTGCATTCGCTCAAAAAAATAACATCCCATTCACAATTTCCAATACGTTTGGAAATTCTCCGGGAACAAGTGTCGTAGAACAAACAATCCAATATGAATCCTATGTCATAGGAATAACGAACAAAACCAACCTTTGCTTGGTTTCATGCAAATCTAGCGGGGACATTGTGCGTAAAGTTTTAATGTTCTTTGAAAGCCATGGCGTGGCACTAGGTTTTATAAAGCATAGATATCTCGACGACCATACATTTTTCGACGAAATTTCGTTGGACATGCTAGACTTTTTGAACCTTCAGGATGAGTTTAGTGAAATCTTTCGGCCATATTTGTTGAGTCTACGTGTGGAAGAAAACCTATCACGCATCGATATGATCGGAACAAACATTCAAGCTCACCCAAAAGTAGCCCAGATTTTTGATATTATTCCCCAACCAACCATTCTTCGTTCCGAATATGGCAAACATGGGTTGTCGTTCCTTATTAGATCTGACAATTATAAAGATTTGCTGAACGATGTTCACGATTTAATATTTTAAAGACAAAGAATCGACCATAACCCTGTCCAGAAGTGATGGTCGCTATTTTTCTAAGCCATATATTTAGCATATGATATAAAATTCTGTTTGTAGTTTGAGATAATTTTTACAACATTGCTTTTCCTATGGAAGTAAAACCTGAAAATATAGACCCGGCTGCCCGGACTGCCAATACAAATCCTGCGGACACTAAAAGTAAATCATTATTTGATGGGAGAACACTTGGCGCGAGGGCTGGTAACAAAACATTTATGACAAAAGAGGTTATGTCCGCGCTAGATAAAAAAGGTTCGACTAGCGAGACAGAAGACACTCCGACAAAAGAATAGGATAATTTCTCCTTCGGTTAAACCACAACTTTTTTCTTGCTAAGACCGAAGCTGTATTCATTCTTTCGAAGGAAGATGTATTCATTTTTTTCGTTTTTACTGACCTTCATTTTGATTTGTGCTAGTATTTTTACCACCTTGGTCATTCTAATGCAAAGGCCATCGGCTAATAGTGGCATGGGGTCTTCCTTGGGAGGAGGTGCAGTGGAGTCTGCTTTCGGTAGTGATACGACGAAAATTCTAACGAAGTGGACCATAGGTGGGATTGTTACATTTTTTGTTGTGGCATTTTTTTTATCGATGATGCAAATATGGGCCAACTCCCATAAACAGGTTAAGATTAATAGCATTGATCTGAAAAGTATTATCGTCGACGACGATATTCAAAAGTAATGAGGCTTCTACGATTGACATACTATTTTTTGCTTTTGTTGGCACAATCTCTGTGGCAAGGATGCCCATTGTATGGTTTCATGGGAGATTTTCGCAAACCGCATAACTTCTCTTACAGAAAAATGGAAGAGTTTGCAAAAAATGTCCGTCAAAACCTTGAGTATGGCAATTTGAACCTCAGGGTGAAAGTCAGGATCTACGAACCATTGAAAAACGATAGCCAAAAGTTTGGTGAAATTTTCTACACAAATTCTGCAAAAAAGCAAAAAATTAGGGTAGTCTTTGGAGACAAGGAATATAAATTTAGTTATCACAAGGGCCAAATCAAAAAAAATCCCGGCGATGAAAATTTTCACATCAATACGCCATTTTTTGACGATTTACTTCTAACTCCACAGGATCTATTTCTTAGTCTTTCGTGGAATGATTCCTATGAATATTTTGGAGAGGCAAAGGTCTCAGGGCGACCGGTGCGACAATTCGTTCGCTACGAGAAAGATTCCATTAACGGCCTACAATACGCAAGCATCCAGGCCTTCGTCGATATAAGGCATATGATCATTTTACAGATAGATTTCTTAAACGATGTTTCCATACTGGTTAGGAGGTTATCCGTTGGCTCTTTTAAAAATTTTGATGGTATTTGGATGCCAAAGATTGTTGAAATTATGGACCTGAGGGGACACAGGCGCACTAAACTAGAAATATTGTCCGTCGCAACGGAAAATTAATATTATTTTTTTGTAAAATTTTTGTTTAAATTTTTCAAAAAAGTACTTCAACTTACCTACATCTAACATGAAAATCCCAAATATATGCATTGTTTGTCTGCTAATTTATTGCTGCCATTCGTGTTTCGGAGATGTGTCAGAACAAGATGAAGAGCAAACAACAATTGTACATTCCTTGAAGAAAGACGATTCCTTAGAATTCGATGGTATCTTTTTTCTGTCGTCGGAATTAGATGCTGCCTATGAGAATGCTCTCGGCGTTCTAACCAAGACATGCGAAATAGAGGATTTGAAAAGATCCATTGCAAAAATCGAAAAGCTTGGCCAAAAGCTCTTCGACGTTTACCCTGAAGATATCAGTAATTTCGTGCAAACTCTGCGGGCTCTTATGGATTGTGCATCCACTATGGATCAACAAGAATTTCAGAATATGGAGGCAGCTTTGAATGCTTCGTATAACAATATTACTCAAAAATTAAACAGTTATATTAATTTAAATTAAATCATACATTTTAGGAAAATATGAAAGAGATTAATGCAGATAGTTTTGAAGAAACCATAAACCAATCGAAGGGTGTTGTGATTGATTTTTGGGCTCCATGGTGTGGTCCGTGTCGTGCACTGGCCCCCATTCTTGCACAAGTGGAAGAAGAAATCGCTGCAAATGTAGTGATTGCGAAGGTAAACGTCGACGAGTGTCAAAAATTAGCTGAGAAATTTGGTATCCAGTCAATCCCGACCATAATTTTTTTCAAAAATGGAGAAGAAGTAAACCGAATGGTGGGTATGAAGACGAAAGCAGATATACTTTCAGTCATCGATTCCCTATAAACTTTTGTGGCGAACCGTTTTCATGGAAATGAAGTGGCGCCACACATAATTTTGGCGTTCCTCCAATCAATTTTTTGATTTCCAGGTCCGTTAATTTTCTACATTTTCCTGGAGCAAGCCCATGCAAACTTAGGTTTCCTATGCGTATTCTTTTCAACTTTTTCACAAATATACCAAAATGTTCAAACGCTCTATGGATTTCATTCTTTTTCCCCTGGCATAGCACAACTTCAAACGCATAATTTTTCATGTAGCCACGGCCAATGGATACAATTTTATCAAACCTCAAAAATTCACCATCGTCCTCAATGCCATTTGTCAGCTGGCGTATTACCTTATCGGACGGTGGTTGGGAAACCATGACCTCGTAGTGTTTCTTTATGCCATAGGAGGGGTGTGTTAGTTTCTGGGCGATATCACCATCATCGGTAACTATGATCATCCCTTCCGTTTCCTTATCTAGACGACCACAGAACATCAGTTTTTTTTTGCTAAATTCCTTTGGGATGAAATCAAAAATTGTCTTGGGGTTGTAATTATCCGAGTGGCTGCAAACACATCTCGATGGCTTATTCATAACTAGCACCAATGGCTGTTTTTTACAAATTGCGACCTTGTTTGATACTCCTATGCCGTCCACGGCAACAACATCGATTTCCGGGTCTATGCAAGTCCCAATTTTAGCAACTATCCCATTTACGGAAACGATGCCTGCAACGATCAATTCTTCCGCTTTTCGGCGAGAATTTGTTGCCTGCAATGCTAGAAACTTTTGCAACCTCATTTCAACAGAAATAATCACAGAAACTCATTTTAGCAATAATTATCAAAATTTTCCCATTGTTTATGGGAAGCATTTTTTACAACAAAAAACACTTGCGTTCTTGGACAAATAGATCATCATAGCCTTATGGATTTGTCCGTAAAATGTACTGAACCATATTTGGAGAAAGTAAATATCTTGAATGTAGAATTTGACAATTTGTTTGTTGGAAGCGAAAGAATTTTCGGTTTCGAAAATGGCACTGATCAATACTCCATTTCCCTAAAGCCAAAAATCCTTGGACTAAAACCAAAAATCCTGTTGAATGTTGAAATAGCGGGGTGCCAAGCAGAAATTTTACTGGATGGGTTGTCGAATTTGGAGGTAATCGACAAAAAATTTGCCGGCATAGATCCTATGCTTTTCGATGATAAAACAAAGACATTATTGTTAAACTGTTTATTTGAACAGCACATCGCATCGTTTTCATCAAATGTTGGGTTTGCCGTATGCCTCAAGGAAGCTTCCTGCACAGAAACAACAGCTACCCCATACGCGAAAGAAATTGGAGTAAATATTGTCAAAAATAACGCCATGACCGTTTCATTTAACATGAAACTGAATAATGATTTGCTCAAAATTTTAAACTCTATGTTTAAAAAAGTTGAAACCATTGCTTACGGTGTGGATGATACATTGCCTTTTGAATGGTATCTAGAAATTGGGAAAACAAGCATAGGAATACAAGATTATAATGATCTTAAAGAATATGACATCGTGTTTCTCGACGAAGACGCAAGTGTACGCACTGGAAAATATGAGGTAAAGGGATTGAATGGTATGAAGTTTTATGGAAAAATCGAAGGTAATAATTTGATTTTGGAAAATTAATTTTATTGAAACTTAAAAAAGGAGAGACCGGCGATGTCAGATAACAAAGAAAATGAATTGGAGAATACCGACGAGGTGGAAGAAAATACAGATTTTGGTGACATGGAGGAGGATAATGAATACAAAGATGAGGATGAAGCAGAAGATGAGGACGAGGATGAGGACGACATTTTAGATTTCGACGAAGATTCGTCTACGACCCAATCCGATGAAGCATCTGATGATACGAAACAGAAAGAT
>JAITIO010000002.1 GCA_031279395.1 Puniceicoccales bacterium
AACCTAAAGGCCGCCGAGGAAACTCTTTGCCTGTCTAAAGATTTATCTCCAGAAAGTCTTTCCAAAGAACGAATTTTTTCGGAGTGGGAAAAATTGGTATTATATTCCGAAACACCATCCCTGGGCCTACGATTTCTCAGAGATGCTGGTTGGTTAAAGTTTTTCCCTCAAATTGAAGCTCTTAATAGATGCCCCCAGGATGCCGATCAACATGGAGAAGGGTCGGTATTCGAACATACGTGCATGGCCCTTGACGTGTTTGCTAAAAACAAAATCGGTGACCGGCGAGAAGATCTTATCCTCGGGTTCGCTGCCCTATGCCATGATTTCGGAAAGCCCTACGTGGTGACACAGGATGCAAAAGGAACTCACCACTATGGACACGATGAAGTTGGCATACTGTATGCGGAAGAATTTTTAAAATCTATCAATGCTCCCAATTATTTGATCGAAGCGGTATTACCTCTGGTAAGGTGGCATATGGTCCCACGATTTTTATACAGGGACAATAGGACCGATTCCGCCATTTTACACTTGGCGAATGACATGGGACGCATGGACAGATTGGCAAGGTTATGTTACATCGATAACATGGGGCGGATAAGTAATGAAAAACACAACGGTGGGTTGATAGACTGGTTGGCAGGAACGGCCAAAAAATTTGGAGTATTTGCAAGCCAGCCTACGCCGATCATTCAAGGTCGCGATTTGATCCGATGCGGATTGTCTCCATCGGACCAATTTTCTGAAATATTAGATCGATGTTTTGTTGCCCAGTTAAATTGCGAATTTTTTGACCACACTTCGGGGATTGTGTACCTACAGAAAATAATTCAAAATGGTAACACATTGTGAAAGATTCGAAAAAGTTTTCAGAAAATTGTTTGACCGTTGCAGATAAACGACGCAATATTCATAGCCATTACCTCCCCTTAGTTTTTATCATTGCGCTGGTATGGCTTATTCCTGCATCACTTCGAAATAACATCAAATTCGCTTTTGCCTATGTCCAAGTCCCGATCCATGCAGCGTCTGTTCAGTTGGAAAATTTGCGCAGTGCTTTTTTCAAAGGGACTCTTTCGAAAGGAGACCTGGTCACCTTTTGTGAAAACCTGATGCGGGAAAATATAGCTTTACAGTTAAAAGTCACCACATCGGCAGAGAACGTTCCCGATATTTCCAAATTCGAACGGGAGTACCGCATTGGAAATTTTATGGTGAAGCCAGCCAGAGTAATTCGTAGGGATATTGCTTCCTGGACCAACGAATTAATCGTCGATGTCGGAACAAATCATGGAGTTGCTGAAGGAATGGGCATAATTTCTCAAAATTACGTGGTAGGCCGCATAAAATCAGCATATGCCAAAACCTCCGTCGTTGAACTAATTTCATCTCCACAGTTCAGGATGGTAGTCCATGCAAGGGGAGATGCTACCAGATCCCCCATAGTATTTTCTGGAAATGGGCATAATTTTTTCAGTCAGGCTACCGGAGTAGCAACAAATATTCCAAGGGAAATTATATCGGATGGAGAACCGATAAACCTCGTCACATCAGAGCTATCCGGGGTATTTCCAAAAAATATTTCGGTGGGGTTGATAAAGTCCTCGAGAAAACATGAGGGCAGTTTCTTTTCCTCGAATGTTACCCTAAATAATGATCTACTGTCGAAATTGTACCAGGTTGCGATCCTGATAAACCTAAGAGATTAAAATGATATCTTTCCTGATTGCCATTGTCTACTACGGTGTACTATTTCTATGCCAACTTTTCAATGGTTTCATACTGTTTCCTGGAGTCCTAGTTATTCCTGTTGGGTTATTTATTCATGGTCCCTCCATATACCTAGATTCCATTCGGGCTACAATTTTATACTGCTTGATTGGTCCCATTCTTGATGTAATATTTCCCTTTTTGCCATTTGGATTTAGTACGGTCTTTTGTATATTTTTTTACTGCATGCAGAGAGCCATGTTTAGGTCGGGACATCCCCTGTTACCTCTCCATCGAATCGGTATTGAGCAAGTGGCTAACATTTCATATATCCTATCTTTATTTATTTTTCGACATACGTCATTCGGCATACTTCAATTTCTGTCAACGGCGGGTGTTTCTCAAATTTGTACATTTTTGCTATCGGACAAAATGGCCCTTTGCCATAAAAAACTTATGTTTGTCTACGACAATTACATGAAATATCAACGATAGCACCTATGGAAATGGTACCGAATTTGGGACAACTCTGGCAAAACTACTCCTCGCATAGGAAATCAAGAAATCCCTTGCTTTTGCCATATCTCTTGCTGCCAACGCATGTAATTTGATGGCATCGGTTTTACCCAAAGCCCTAAGCGTAACATCAAGGAATGACAAATTTCCCTTGGCGGTAACATTTTTGCCATTTTTATCGTAGCATATCATATTCCCAAAATATATCATTCTTGTGTTCGGAGTTAGGAAAACTGTGTTCTCTCCGTGTGTGTTTATTGCCACACGAATTTTGAAGTCCGCCAATGGCATAGTGAACTTACGTGTAAGTTTACCCTCGGCATCCATATCTTCAAAGAATTTTTCCATGGAATAATCCTGTACTAGCAACTTTTGAAGGGATAGGGTGGCTGCATTATCCAGCATGGTGCGGGAAACTTCAAGTTTTCCAAATTCCAACTCCACAATATCATATTTTACCGCTGCGGTGATATGTTGTTCGTTATTCGTGGTGAAAAAAAATAGTTTAAATCCATTTTCATCTTCATGTTTACAAATTTCAAAGATAGGCTGTCTTTTATCAAGAAGCACCATCGATTCCAAATCATCACTGATACACATTAATATGTCATTTAGTTCTTTACAAATAATTCTTGTCTCTTCGGTGGATCGATTACTATCCTCCGCCAGGGATATTAATTTTTTCCCGAGAAAAATCATGATGGTAACTATAAAAAGTGACAACATTAGTTCCAGTAAAGTAAATGCCCTACTGGTGATATGACATTTAATCCGACTTGATGTAAGTCCCATAGGTCTTTTACGCTTTTCAAAAAAGAACGTAGGACGGCAAACAAAATAGTCAATATGATATTTGGATTGTAATGTAGTCGAACTTTTGTTGTTTTTTGGGAAAAAGGAGATGATAGACATTGAAAATTTAACCTATCGAATTGGTAGTCGAATATTATTTGAAGATGCAACGTTACACTTACCTTCGGATGGAAAAATCGGAGTAGTTGGACCAAATGGATGTGGAAAAACGACGCTATTTAGGATAATCCTTGGTCAAGAAAACATTGATGGTGGAGAAATTTTCATAAAGAGTAAAGCAAGGCTCGTCTGTGTAAAACAAGAAATTGAAAATGATGAAATTCCTCTGCTGAATTTTATCATCGGTGCTGATAAAGAATTGATACGGCTGCGAACAATTTTGGAAGACAAGCAAATATCCGATGAGAACCTTGCCAATGCCTATGATGCCTATGCCGCAATCGATGGCTACTCGGCGGAAGCACGGGCATCTAGCATATTGGACGGTCTTGGGTTCAAACAGGATGATCTCAGTAAAAAACTGAAAGAGTTTTCGGGAGGATGGCAGGTAAGAGCATCCCTCGCTGCGGCGCTATTTGCTCCATCCGACTGCCTGTTGCTGGATGAACCTTCCAATCATTTGGATTTGGAAACGGCCATGTGGTTGGAAAATTTTTTGGAAAAAACCAACAAAATGATAATCATGGTTTCCCACGAAAGACAGTTTTTGAATTCCATTTGCAATTATATCGTTGGCATTTTCGACAGAGAACTACATCTCTTTAGGGGAAATTACGATACCTACATGGATACGCGCAGGAAACAAAATGTAGCATTGGTAAGAAACATCGAGGCACAGCAAAAAAAGCGAGAACACATACAGAGCTTTATCGACAGGTTTGGGGCAAAAGCCACAAAGGCTAAGCAGGCACAGAGCAGAATTAAAATGTTGGAAAAAATGGAAGTTCCAGAAATGCCCAACGAAGAATACAAAGTGACCCTATCATTTCCTAAACCGCACCCTCAAGTTGACCGTAAGTTGATAGTTTTGGAAAATGTCGCTGTAGGATATGGAGATAAGACGGTGCTAGGGGACGTGGAATTTTGTGTAAATGTAAGTGATAGGATCGCCCTACTGGGGGCAAATGGCAATGGAAAATCTACGCTTGCTAAATTGTTGGCCAACCGATTGGCCCCCCTTTCAGGTAATATCTCCTACGCAAGAAATTTGAAGGTATCGTATTTTTCCCAGCAGCAAGCCGACGAACTAAATGTGGAATCCTTGCCCGTCGAAACCCTACGCAGGCTCGCCCGTAGTTTTTCAGAAACACAGGCCCGTTCTCATCTGGCGAGGTTCGGAATAACACAATCCCGCAGCGAGACGCTGATAAAAAATCTGTCCGGCGGTGAAAAATCCCGTGTTTTACTTGCGATAAATTCACTCTTCAATCCCCATGCCATGATTTTGGACGAGCCAACAAACCATTTGGATATCGAAACCCGGGAAGCACTGATCGACGCAATAAATAAATACCAAGGGGCGGTGATTTTGATTACCCATGATTTTTTTACATTGACCAAAACATGTGATAAACTTTTTATCATCGATGGAGGGAAGTGTATCCCCTTCAATGGATCTCTAGATTTCTATCGAGAAATGTTACTTTCCAAAAGGAGCAATCAAAATCCTTCCGTCGATAATTCGAGCAAAAATGAAGCCCCAAAGAGACCTGATAGCGATTCAAAGCCAAAGAAAAGGTTGTCACTTTTGGAAAAAGATATCAATATTCTAGAAACTGAAAAAAAGGCTCTCGAAGAAAAATTGTCAAATTTTCAAGACGTGGAGGTCTATAAACTATACACAAAATGCTGTGATGAGCTGGTAAAACTGGAAAATCAATGGTTGGAATTGAGTTCTTAAATTGAAAGCCCTTTCCCATACTTAGTATGCTGAAAATTTAATAGGTACAAATTTTTTGGATGATTGTCTACACATGTACTAGTAAAATGACGCCTGTGTAAGGCTATGCTTTCTTCATAACGTTTTCTATATCACACCGCAATCGTTTAAATCTAGGAAGGCCGAGAAAACCTTTTCCACTCACTGTTTTCATGCCGTTTCCTATGCTATACCCCCATTGATTTTAAAAGACTGTAAATCTCCGGTAAGTGTTAAAAAGTGGCTGCCCTTCTTGCCCTAAAATAAACACTCGACGGATGCACTCATCCAAATGAAATTTTTGTGAGCATCATTCACCCAGGTGTGTGTCTTCGCCGAATTTCCTTCCCAGGCTACGCCGATCCTTGCCTTTGCCTTTTCGTTAATGGTGTACGTTAAATCTACTCCTGCACCATAGAAGAAGAAGTTTCGCTTCTCGCCTTCGATGCATTGACCGTTGTACTTTTTCGCTGTCTCATAGCCAATTTCACCGCTAACTTCTACGCCCAGTCCTTGCATGAGGCGCTCTTTAAGGTCAATTTCATACACAACCTTGGCTTTTAGGGAAAAGTCTTCATTGTTGAAATCATAGAATGCGTAGAGAGATGGGGATAGGAAAATATTCACACCAATGCCGCCATAGATTTCATTGGAATGTTTCTGCCCATCGCCGGAGGCAGATGAGTAGAAGTAGTGGGTGTAGCCAGTGTCAATGGTGAACACATCCATCATGGTGTATAGAATTCCCACGCACGGTGCTACCCTACCATATTTTTCCTTCAGTGCGGCAATGGTATCCACGGCCACAGAAAGCTTCACATCTTCTAAAATTTTGTAACCCAGCCCTAGGTGCGGGAAAACAGCCTTGCCGCAGGATTTGCAGCCGTTAGAAATACGTTCCGTTGCGAATTTGACGCCCATTTCCCATTCCAGATTTTCATTACACCAATTTACCGGTTCTTTCGGCTCATGGGCTTCCACACCTGAAATAGAAACTAATACCAACAAAATTACGGTCGCTAACAATCTCGTCATAAACTCATCTTTTCCCACTAGAAAAGGCATAAGTCATAGGAATGTCAAGAATTTTTTTAGGATCCCAACAAAATTAATCTTCCCCATCATGCGATGGTTATGGACTTGTCCAAGTAAACATCTTGAATAGCATTTAATAGGGTCACCCCATCCTTCATGGAACGTTGAAAAGCTTTTCGTCCACAGATCAATCCAGATCCTCCAGCCCGCTTATTGATAACAGCCGTTTCGACCGCCTCATGGAAGTCATTGGCCCCCGACGCTCCTCCTGAATTTATTAGCCCGGCCCGGCCCATATAGCAATTTGCTAGTTGATAGCGGGCCAAATCTATTAGATTATCGCTTGTCAATTCCGAGTAGACCTTGTCGTGGGTTTTCCCAAATTTCAATGTTTTGAAACCACCATTGTTTGTCGGCAATTTTTGTTTGATTATATCAGCTTCAATGGTTACACCCAGGTGATTTGCTTGACCTGTCAGATCGGCGCTTGTGTGGTAGTCCTTATCAGCATTGAACGCATTGTTTCTCAGGTAACACCAAAGAATTGTTGCTATACCAAGCTCGTGGGCTAGCTGAAATGCCTCCGTTGTCTCTTGTATCTGGCGTGTAGATTCTCCGGACCCAAAATAAATCGTAGCTCCAATGGCCGCAGCTCCCATATCATATGCCTGTTGAACGTGGCCGAAATAAATTTGGTCAAATTTATTGGGATATGTCAGCAATTCGTTGTGGTTTAGTTTTACAACAAAAGGTATCCTGTGGGCATATTTTCTAGAAACAATCCCGAGTACTCCCAATGTGGATGCTACGGCACTGCAACCGCCCTCGATGGCTAATTTTACAATATTTTCAGGATCAAAATATTCCGGGTTTGGGGCAAAGCTGGCAGCTGCCGAATGTTCGATACCTTGGTCTACGGGAAGGATCGAAATATAGCCTGTTCCTCCAAGACGTCCCGTGTTACGAATCCGCGATAGGTTATTGAGAACGGCAATCGACCTATCTGACTGTAAAAACACTTCATTGATAAAATCTGGCCCCGGTAAGTGCAGTTTAGACTTATCTATTGTTTTACATTTGTGTTGAAGCAACCCTAATCTATCATTTTTTTTAAATTCTTCGACATATTTATTCATAAACATTCCTTATGTTATTACTATTTTTAGAATTTTTGTAAAAAACGCAATGGTTTTATTATGATTTAATGGAAAATCTGAAACATTGGGAGCAAATCCATCGCCTTATTTATCTCTCAAATTAATTTTTTTGTTAAAAAATTTGACATTATAAATAACACGGATACTATCGGTAAAATTTTTTTAAAAAAAGGAGAGATAAATGGATGTTTACATTGATGCTACTCAGCCCCCAGGGGGGTTCTATGGAGAACCGGCAATGGTGAATTCAAAAGTGGAAGGAGTAGTTTGGGAATCGAGAGCTGTAAGACAAATACAGGAACTACGAGAAATGGCCAGTGAATATGAAGCTTCAGTGGCCGGAAGACCATTGGAAGAAAGAGAAGTCACCCTTCTTGTTAGGGGTCAAGTGATAAGAGGCCAACTCGTTGTTGATGAAGTAGAAGCACAAAACCACTTAAATCCTCTACCAGCAGCGGCCGTGCGTGGATCCAAGTGGGGGAAAATGGTCATTGGTGCTGCTGGAATAATACTAGGAGTAGTATTGCAGTTAAACGGTAATGACTATGACGCAACCGCCTATGGGATTGCACTTGCCTTAATTTTGTCGGCTATGGAAAACATTTTTATAGACAAGATCAAAAGGCCTGACCCTGCCTTAAGAGGATAATTTCGGACATGATCCTCAGAGGTGTACGCGGAAAGTTTATCGGTAGCAGTTTCTAATTATGCCAGGTGGGATGATAGTATCTGTAATAAGGCATAAACTGACGTAAAAATGTACCTATAGAAATGTGGTATCCTCCCTAACTTTATTGGTCTGGAAGCCTTCAGTTGAGGTATGGGTTACTTTTTTCTTTCAAAATGGTTGTAAATTTTCCATGGCCAGGGATAACCGTCGTATCTTGGGGCAATGTCAAAAGTTTTTCCTTTATTCCGGAAATCAGTAACGATTCATTACCACCCGGCAGATCAGATCTTCCAATGTTACCCTTGAACAACGTGTCGCCCGTAAATACACACCCCAGTGACTTGATATAAAATGCCAAATCTCCTGCGGCATGTCCTGGTATCCATCGGCAAAAAATTTCCAGCCATCCGTCGATGTTGATTATATCGTTGTCTTTTATTTCAACATCGATTTTGCAGGAAATAAGGTTCATGCCTGATCCGACAATCATTGTTACAAATTCCGGGTGCTCAATTAATAGTTTGTCAAACCCATGGGCATAGGTTTGTATTCCTAAACTTTTAAACATATGGCCATCGCCTACGTGATCCCAGTGACCATGGGTAAATAAGATGGAGATTATTTTCGTGTCAGGTAAAAGCATGCTTTTGCTCGCTTCGAATGCTCCAAATGGAGCATCGATTAGCACAGCCTTGTGGCGCTTGGCATTTTCAATAAATCCGACATTGTTTCCAATAGGACCACACTTTGTAACAAAGATTTGTACTTCTTCATTCGATGCAACTAAAAATTTTGACCTATGCATTTTAAAAAATTTCCAGGATAACCTTATCTACCAATTCGCAAATACCGGTAATTTCAGCAACATTATAGGAATTCCACGCATTAGGCAATTTCAAATGGTCGGTATAATCTCCACCCTTTAGGTAAAAAATTTTGCCCTTCGGTTTCAAAAGTTTTTTCGAATATTTCAGGAAGTTAGCCAAGTTTGTTACCGCCCGGCCAACAATTTTATCGAATTTACCGAAAAAATCTTCTGCCCGAATATTTGCCGTTTTCACGTTCCCTAGGTTGAGTCTTTTTACCATATCGTTCACTGCCATAATCTTTTTCTCAACAGAATCCATTAATGTAAAACTAGTTTCACGGCAAGCAATAGCCAAGGGAAGACCAGGAAGACCACCTCCGGTTCCGATGTCCAAAACATACTCGCCTCTGGTAAAATTTCCAACTGCGGAAATTGATAAACTGGGAATGATATGACGGCTGATAACATTTTGAATATCTTTCCTTGAAATAAGGTTAATTTTTTCATTCCACTCGCCCAGTAATTCGGAATATTTTACCAGCTGATGTAGTTGGCTTCCTTCCAACTGTGGGAAAATTTTTGCGATTAAACTTTCGTCTGCCATGAGTTACAAGTAGTTACTTCTTCCGGACCTTACAGATAATTTCTCAGAAAAATTCATCGAGCATTTGCCACTGTTGCATGGAAATTTCTTCGGGCCGCCGGTATGTGGAAATTTTACATTCCGACAGCCAATTTTGCAATTCAATGCATCCATCCTTGCCGATTCTACCCATTTGCTTTCTTCTTTTTGTAAAAACCCACCTAATGGTCTGTTTCGTCATTGGCTTAAAAAGGAACGGAGTTTGTTTCTTTACCATTGATACCATGACCGATGACACCGTTGGTTCTGGATAGAATGAGCTAGCAGCTATCCTATGCATGCAAACCCTATCGTATGTCGATTGGACGAAAATTGAAATGGGACAGATCTCCGAAGGCCTGATGGAGGCAAAAAATCTCTGTGCCGTTTCGATTTGAGTGATTAAACTTATGCTCTGCGGCAAATGGCAGCGCTCTAAAAGAGCACTTATCCAGGTTGATGAAATTGAATAGGGCAGGTTGGAAACCACTTTAAAAGAGTCTATGTTTTGTGGCAATCCAGCGATTGGAAAATCCACCGCATCACCATGCATCAGCCATAAATTACTGTAATTTACAAATTTGGATTTTAAAAAATTGAAAAGACGCCCATCCAATTCAACGGCGAACAATTTTACTCCGACCTTTAAAAATTTTTCTGACAGTACTCCGAGTCCCGAACCAATCTCAACGATCACATCACCGTCTCTTACATTTGAAATTGCCATGACTTTATCGACCACATTGCCGTCGACTAAAAAGTTCTGACCAAGCTTTTTGGAGGGAATTATTTTGAGGTTTTTCAAATCAAGCAGCGTTTGCTTTAATAACGACATTGGCTTGGTTGATAAGTTTATTAATTTCTAAAACACCTTGGAAATCACAATTTCCATCACCAAAAAATCACCAAGCTTCACCTTCAAGCCCCACGCCTTGCTCATGCTGTTCCTTCATTTCATATACCCAACGCAGCACCTCAGCCACCGGTTCAATTAATTCCGTGGGAATGAAAGTCATCACTTCCCCAACATCCATAAGAGAATGTGCCAATGGTACGTTGCGCATGATTGGAATATTATTCTCTCGTGCCACCCGTATCATTTCCTCTGCGATGGCTCCCTGCCCAGTCGCCAAAATGATGGGCAAAGAAGATCCCTTGCTTTTCATGTTATAGTATACGGCAACGGCGATGTGTTGGGGATTCGTTATCAACACGCTGGATTGCTTTGTTCTCCGCGGAGCATCTTGTTCGATCATTTCGCGGTGTAGCTGTTTTCGTTTTCCCTTAATTTGTGGATCTCCTTCCATTTCCTTATACTCCCGTTTTACCTCATCCTTAGACATTTTCATTTTACTCATAAAATTTCGCTTTTGGAAGACAAAATCGATACACGCAACCACGATGTATGCAAAGATCACATTGTATGCAAATCGTTTCATTATTGGTCCCAAAATGTTGATCACTCCTGTGAGGCCATAGAATGGTAACAAGAGTAAATCTCGAATCAGATTTTTTATGACCATGTAAATCAATATGCCCAAAAATAGTATTTTTAAGGCCGATTTCAAAAATTCGAAGAGGTTTTTTTTAGAAAAAATTTGTTTGATTTTTTCCACAGGATTAAGTTTTTTTAGATCTGGCTTTACCGTTTCGAAGGTGAGCAGAAAACCAATTTGAGCGCAATTTGCAACCACAGCCATGACCATACAAATCCCAAGTGCAGGTAGTATGATGCCAATCATCTGTTTAAAAATTCCAACAATAACGTTAGAATAGGCCATTTTAAAATCTTCCGATAGGTAACCTATGGGAAACAGGAGCATGTCTCCTATGGCTTTCACGTGGCTGGACCATCCTAGGCCCACGTATGCATACAAACCTATCAGCAGAGATGTGGAAATCACATCCGTACTTTTACACACCTGGCCTTTTTTCCTAGCATCCCGCAGCTTTTTCGGTGTGGGCATTTCTGTTTTTTCACCACTCATCTATCTAACAAAAATCTTAACAAATTCCGCAAGTTTACTTCTGGACGTAAAATACAATTCGAAGAAGTGATTCAATATGGACAAATATATAAATAAAAACATCATGGACAGCCAACTTTTTACCGGCATTGCTAGGAAGAAAACATTAAGTTGGGGGGCAAACCTGTTGACCATACCAAGCCCAAATTCTGCCAGGAACAGAACTATCAATATGGGAGCTGCCAAGGAAAACATCACGGCCATCAAATCCTTTATCAAATCCATAAAAAATACCGCAAACCCTACCTCAAACTTCGGGAAATATGAAAATACTGGCCACACTTGATAGGTCTTATATATGAGGTCCAAGAAAAATAAAAATCCGCCCGTGGAAAAAAACGCCACCGACATCATTTGTATTAAAAAACTTCCCATAAGTGATGTTTGGGAACCCGCCATCGGGTCAAATATCGTTGCCATCGATGACCCGCGTTGAACATCGACCACAAAACCAACCCCTTCCGCCGTATAGAAAATAAAACTGGTGACAAACCCCAAAACAATCCCTATGATGACCTCTTTTACCAGCAGTCCGCCCATGCTTAGAATGGCAAATTCTCCCTGGGGAAGTGTTGGAAATACTAAACAGAACAATGGCAAAGACAGTGACAATATGGTGACATTTCGTCCGGTTCCTACCACAAACTGGCGCGAAAAAAATGGAGCTACGGCCAATGATGCTCCCAATCGCGCCATTGCTATGATTACCAATATGCATGTGCTTGATATTTCCTTTAGTGGCGTATCCATAATCCACCCATTACCTGGTTAACACCGGAAATTCATCGAATAGAAAGTTGGTGAATTCCAAAATTTCACCACCTATCCAGTGAGTGGTTAGGGCTAATACTACAATTACAAAGATCAATTTTACCGCAAATCCCAATGTTTGTTCTTGAACCTGAGTCAACGCTTGCAATAGGCTAATGAACAGTCCTACTATCGTAGCTATCAAGATCGGCGGCATCGACAGGACCAACACCAAAATCATCGCCTTAGATGTTACACTCAAAATAAACGACTCGTGCATAAGTTAAGTTATGTCATTTAAGCAAAAATTTTAGGATAAACAATCTTTTTTGAAATCTTTGATGGCAACCCCCTTTTGTCTTCCGAATGGTTTCACTGCTGGAAGACAAATTTTTTTGAAAACCAGGTAAATGAACTGTTTGGAAGATCGTTATCCTTGCCTAGATGCTATGTCGTACACACGCTGATCACTTGGACGATTAATTCTTGGCAATTTCGAGCTCTATAATTTTAAATTGGACGAACTTTCCTTTTGATTTGCCCGTTACTTCGCGAAAATATTCCACCGTAATTTCCTTATCCACTCCATCGAACGTGCATTCGCAATAAGTATCAATATCAAAATCCGATCGATCTTTTATAAAACCTTCAATTATTTTTGTACGCTCAAAGTCTGTAAGTGCACCATAAAACTTATTTGCGACATTTTTTGAAGCAATGCATGTCGTTGGACCCTTTGAAAAAATTTCTACCACATTGGTATTATCCGTGCTACACATAACCATATTCTTTTTCCTGTTTATGATTTCGAAAGTTAAAGCCGTTTTTTTATTAATTTCCTCTAAATTCAAAACCTTGTAAGTGATATACTTCAATCTGAAAGTAACCGCATTGTCAATAAAAAATTAGGATTTTTTGGTGAGTGCGATGAAAAAATACCATCGATAGCAACAATGATAGTGGCCAAAAAGTAGTGAAAAAGATAGGTAAGGGTGGAAATGGACAGCTAAATTGAAGAAATTGAAAGATCCGCGGAGCGCCTCCGGAAGAGGATATGACTTGATATCGGTGATGAGCCTGATGTTGGCGGCACTGATGGCGGGTCAGGCCAGTTTTGACCTGTTTTGGCAACTGCCCTTGCGGATTTCCTGATACCTTTATATTGGCTTCTATCTGAGTCCGATGGTTATCGGAGGTAGCATTACGATCTCCTAGTATTTCTTCAGTTACAGCGAGGGAGCCACCAATAGGCTTTTCTATCGTTAGTTTCGGATGACGAAATTCATCGTTTCCGCTTGACCTGTTTTCTTTTTTCTGTCCCTACTCAGGATATATTGGTTGCATCGATTTGTCTTCCATATTCTTTCTCCTGCATTTAAGTAACAGTGTACGAATTGTAAAATATTTGTCAATAATTTTTTAGATTAAATTATTCAATTACAAAATTGACTAATTTGCGCCATGGACCAATTTGG
>JAITIO010000025.1 GCA_031279395.1 Puniceicoccales bacterium
CCCGACTATCCCGCGGAAATAGCACACCGATTAGGTTGATACAGTCCGAGGGCAGGAGAAAACGTTAACACCACGGAAAAGAAGAGGGATTCTGGCCATCATCGGCCAGGGGAGCAAGAGCCTTGTATCCCCGGGTGAATGTCCAACGGTTCGACACCAGTGCCTTTCGGTAGACTCGTTCGTAGGACATGCCACAGATGGTGGCTGCTCGGGATCCATCCGAGAATGAACCGATACTTTCCCCGTTCAGCCGCACAAGTGCTTCGGCACAGAGCCGCACCCTGTCACTTCCATTGCTCACCACCATTGTGTCGTTCCATCATTATTCTTATTACTCGGCGGGCAGTTGGTAGTTACTTACCATGACGGTGTGGATATTGTCAGTCGATGTTTCCCCAGCAACACCGGTGAATGATAGGATATAGCTGCTGGCAGGGTCCTTGGATGATGCATAACAGCATAGCTCAAGCATCTGGGCAGTTCCGGGATCCATCCCTTTTCCCCACAGTATACTCTTTTGCCCACCAATGGCCATGGGCAAAATTTCTATATCCATCGACATCATGCTGGTAATTAGTAAAATATTGGCAAAATTCCCGGCTCTAATAGGGAAATATAAATCTTCCGATGATAAAACCATCATCGTTATATTCGAGAGAGAGATAGCCGAACAAACGATCGATAAAGTTAACCTATAATACATGCTTTCCCAGGAAAGATTTTCCTCCGTTGCTCTCGAAAAAAAACGCGAAGTTGAAAATTTTTTGAAATATAAACTAGCTTTACAGGAAGAAATTCACCTTTCCTACGAACAAAATTCATAAACTGATAAATAAAAAACCTTTGGAGAATGTTTTTTTGTAAATCTTAGCTAAGATTTTTCTTCACTCCAATTGACAAATTGCGGTATTTTTTATGGAGAAGACTATGTATGCCCCTACTAAAATTAGCATTGTCAATAAGGTCCCACCGACGTGGTGGATTGTTATATTTCTAAGATAGCAAAAATCGTTGTACATGCCATAGGCTAGAAAACGGAAAATGTAAATCAGCCTGCAGGAAATATTATTTAATATGCTGCACAGCGCCCATGCTTTCCATAGTCCAAAAAATAGTGTTACTGCCCCAATGATAATAGCCATCGTTGCCAATGGAACGATAATCATGTTGGCGGGGATTGTCAGTAATGGTATACTACCAAAGTGGTCAATAGATATTGGTAGGCTTACAAAATACGCTGCAAATGATATGGAAAAAGATGTTATTAGTAACTTTTTTAAACGAAATAACATGCGATCGATTGGCGGATAACTTTCAAATTTCAACCCATGTAGATTCAAAAAAATGCGCGATAGAAAATTTTTTAGTGGTACACCTATGAGAACTATTCCAGCAACAACGGTATAGGATAGCAAAAAGCTGATGTTAAAAACCACAAATGGGTCATATAATATATGAAACAATGCACTATTTGTCAGTGCCGATAGCACGATTGGTCTTCTCCCTAGCAGGGATGATATGTAATAAAATGCCACCATACTTAACGCACGTACGGAGGAAGGAGAACATCCAATGGCGTTGACGTAAAAGGTTAATAAAATTAAAATTGGGATCGTTCTAAACTTTTTAGAAACGCACATGACCTTTAGGAAAAAATCAATGGTTGCCGCAAGAATACCTATGTGAATTCCACTGACCGCAAATAGATGTGAAATTCCTAAACCACGAAACAACGCTTGGGATGGCTTGTCTATTCCTTGCCTATGACCGGTTAGCATTCCGGACATTATCCCATGTTCAATTCCTTTATCCTCGACACCAATGGTAATGGTATGTAGGAATCCATCGAAGATCTTTCTAAAAAATACCTGCCAGGGAGAAGCTTTGCTCTCCCACGAGAGTAAACAACCATCGGAAAGCACCCAGTGCACTCGCATATTTTTTAAATGCCTAAAAAACCACCAGTTGCTGTTTTCTCTTACACATTTCAATTTTCCATAAACTTTAAACTTTTGTCCTCGAAATGGAATGGGGACTCCATTTGTACATTCCACGGAAAAGAATATCCGTTCTCCCTTCAACTGGTGAGCGTCTGGGATATCATCTATTACCCCATAGCCGTAAAAAATACCCTGCTGTTTGTTTTTAATTACCATGCTATCTGCCTTTAGGGTTAGAAAAACACTTTTTTGCCAATGGTTGGGAAAAAATGTTCCCGATTCACAGCGGCACTTGGCGTATACCACGCCACACCACATACTCAATACCAACGGAACCATAATATTTCGAAAAGGGTTGAAATAACGACTGATATCTTCCCAAAAAACATGTATCGCAAATCGTAGTAACAGGAGAAATATTATGAAAATGACTGAAATGCCTATCCCAAGGACAAATTTGGAGGTTCTAATGCCAGCAATGAAAAATAGTAGGGGAAGGAATAACACAGATTCCCGACATTCGCATTTCCTTTCGGCTATTTTTAAAAATGTTTGTTTGAGAAACTTTGCAATTTTGAACAAATCATTGACGCGTAATGGGATTTTTTTTGTAAATTTCCACAAAAAAATAAATTTTTTCTGGATTGCTCTGATTTTTTCTTTAAAAATTTTCGCTGGTTGGCGCGTTATTTATGCGATCGACTTGTGATAAAACCTTAATTCTTTATTGATTATGTACACAAATAATACAGATATTCATGAAGGCGGCATAAGTAGGATTGATTCTAAAACCACCAAAGGGTGGCTCGTTAGAGGCTATAAGAATGGCAATCGCTATTCAAAGCTATTCAGTGACAGAAAACTGGGCGGAAAAGAAGAGGCACTGGGGAAAGCAAAAATTTTTCGCAATGAGCTTCGTGCCCGC
Source organism: Puniceicoccales bacterium (assembly GCA_031279395.1). Lineage (GTDB taxonomy): Bacteria > Verrucomicrobiota > Verrucomicrobiia > Opitutales > JAIRKQ01 > JAIRKQ01. Next base: position 2,866 of record JAITIO010000025.1, read on the forward strand.
CTAAGCGCAATACTTTCCAAACCGAGATGTCAGAAGATTGTTTCACACGACAAACGAAATCAAACGGGCGTTCTGGGTGTTTCTAAACTATGCAAAAATGGGAAAGGAGATAAAGAATTAGGATTTTTCTCTGTGACATGGCGTCCCACAAAGGGTAAACAAAAGTGTACGTCATTCTCCATTTCCAAGTATGGAGAAAAGGTAGCCTTTAAAAAAGCTGTTGCTCTGCGCTATGAAAAACTGTGCGAGGCATATGGTACGGAAATTGCCACCAAGATTGTCGGAAAAGAAAACATAGAAAAATATGTCAAAGATGCGGAGTTAGAACAAGCTTCCTACGGAGCATAGCATGTTTTATCGCCTAATTATCCAGGCTAAAACTTTGGGGGTAAAATGTGTAAAATGTCTGTGCGAATTATCCCTAACTCCTCTCGCACACATATTGTTGACCTGTGTGATGATATTCTGAAGATTAGAATCATGGAACCTGCCGAAGGAAATCGTGCCAATGAAGCCCTAGTAAAGTTCCTATCCAAAAAACTAAAAATTAAAACAATATGCATTGTGAGTGGCATGCGGTCTCGAAATAAGGTTCTTGATTTTGGGAATGACTTTACAATCGAACAAATATTAGATAGATTGCTTCGGAAATGAGTTTCCCGTTCATAAACAAAAACAAAGCCCAGAAAAAAGTATTGGAGTCATCGCATGTTTTAATTGATAGTGCAAAAAAAGTTATCAAATATCGCAAACATCTTTTGGATGATAGCGTTTTAACGAGTATCAATCTGCAGGTCTCCCTGCTGGAAAGTTCCGTTAGGACAAAGGATTTTGCAAGTCTTGAGGGTCAATCAAGTGGTCTTAGCAGATTGCTAAAGCAACATGGTGGCGATATTGCTCCAGAAACATTGCTGGGAGAAAATGTGGAGTCCTTGTTCATTGCCGTTCTATTGGCCATCGCCATTCGAACATTTTTCATCCAGTCCTTTCAAATACCAACCAATTCCATGGCACCAACGTACTATGGAATGACTTGCAAATTGATAAGCACAGAAGCAGCGGCGGCAGGCATTTGGTCGAAGGTATGGCATAAAATAAAATTTTGTGGTCGCAAAGTGAATATCATTGCTACAAACAATGGAACCGTGGCGATACCCCTTACCAAAGCAAAATTAATAAGGAACAATGAAGAGATTTATGTGGTCCCCTATGAAGAAGTATTTGTAAAAAAATATCTGGGATTAGCGAGAACCAAAGCGAGGAAGTATACGATTTTCGTCGATCGCAGGAGGTATCAAATTGTAAGTCCGATTGATCTTTCGTTGGATAAAATACTTTTGGAAAGGTTTTGCAAAGGTTATTCATCTTGGAAAGAAGTGATCGCCGATGGTAAATTTGATCAAAATTTTGACCAAGGCAAAAGAATTAGCATTCTGGACACGAAGTATCCCATAACCGTGGGTGACACTATTATTAGGTTTGAAATTCTTCCCGGAGATATGCTTTTTGTCGATAAAGTTTCCTATCATTTTCGTCCACCGAAAATTGGAGAAAGCGTTGTCTTTACGACCAATGCGATAAGACATTTTGCCAGGACTCCAAAATTTTTCATTAAGCGGCTAGTCGGAAGGCCGACAAATACATTAAATATTGAAGACAATCAACTATTTATGGATGGGAAATTGGTGGCAACCAACGAAATCTTGGAAAAACTAAATTTAAAGGCAAAAGGCTACGAAAAAGGTTACTACCCCGTCGGAATGCTTGCGGAGGGACTTAGCGTTACCGTGCCCAAGAAAAATCTTTTTGTCCTTGGAGATAATTCGCAAGATAGCTATGATAGTAGGTTTTGGGGGTTTGTTCCCGAAAAAAGCATATGTGGTCGTCCATGTATAATTTTTTATCCATTTACCAATCGCTGGGGCAAGTGTAAATAAAGGAACCTCTTGCCGGAAGAATTTTGCCCATCGACGGTATCCGAGGTATTGATTTCCTACCAAATTTATGGACCTCAATCGCTCAATTTTATGAGTGTAAACTTTTTCTCTAAGAAAAGGCGGGTTTGCATGATGGAAATGCAGCTCTCTTTTAGTCGAATTTTAGATTTGGGACGGTCGCAAAAAACTCCCTTAAAAGTTCAGCCCGTTTGATATCTCGTTCGCCGGTGCTTAATACTCTATTTTCGAGCACTTGTATGTGGGAATTTTGAATTTTCATCATCATCTGGTGTAAGTCCCCACGCAGCGTATTGGGCAAATATCCAAGATCAACGGCTAACATCATCAGCGATACGCAATTTATTGCGTCGATGGACGTCAAACAATAGCAACCTCGCAAAATGCCAAGTGCCCTGCCAATATTGTCGTATAGCCAAATAATTCTTTCTTTCTTTACAATCTCACGAGCGTTGAGCTCATATTCAATGATGGATCTTATTATCTGTGTCAGTCGTGAAAGAATATCAACTTCGGCGAAACCCAGTGTCTGCTGATTGGATATTTGGAAAAAATTTCCCTGAGCCTCAGAACCTTCCCCAAACAAACCCCGCACGACAAAACCCAATTTCTGCACTGCCAGGATCAAATTGCCTATCTGTTTGGTTATAACCAAGGCAGGCAAATGCAGCATGACAGAAGCTCGCATGCCGGTACCGACATTCGTTGGACAAGCGGTAAGAAAACCATAGCGATTATCGAAGGCTACGTTCAGGTTCTCCGACACATGGTCATCGATGGCATTGATTTTATCGAACATCGTTTTGAAATTTAAATCGGGACGAAAAACTTGCATGCGCAAATGGTCTTCCTCGTTTATCATGATGGAAGTCAAATGATCATCCGTAAAAAATAGTTTAGATTCATTGGTTTCCATGATAAATTCTTGGCTACACAGGTGTCTTTCGACCAGGGCTAATCTTTCGTAGTCCAAAAGATCGCACATGTTGAGGATCGTAATACTCGTAAAAATTGAACAACTTGATAGGACCTTTTCGCATCTTTCTGCGACGGAATGTAAATCCCCTTTACAGGCATATTTCACAAATTTAAAATCAGCAAGATTGCGAGCCAACCTTATCCTGGAACTGACAACCACAGGCGTCGTTTCCTTTATTAATTTCGAATCTTGAAAAAGCTTTTTTGCAAAATCGTTCATGATATTCCCTCGGATCCCTTTAAATTCTTTATTTCATCGCGCAATCTGGCTGCTTCCTCGTATTGTTCAGTCTTTACTGCGGCATCCAACATTCCTTGTAACTCATTCAATTTTTCTTCTGTGGAAAGTTTTCTAGGAGACCTCTTGACGGAAGTGTCGGTGAAGCCACTGGTAGCATTCATCGTTGCCGTCATAGCCCCTTCCCTCGAATATTTTCCTTTATGGATCGTACCCTTCTGGGAGGATTCGATTATTCCATCTATCAACAATTTCAAATCTTTGTAGCAGTGAGGACACCCCAAGCGGCCAGTTTCTTTAAATGACATCGGCGTACAACCGCATTTTGAACATATCAGCCCATTGGCGGATAAATTTTGTTTCATCCCAGAAAACAATGCTTCGCCCAGTCCAGATAGCATTGCGAACGGTAATCCTTCCTTATCAAAAAGGCCATGCTTCGCCGCGCACTCGTTACACATTCGAATAACGGTCGTCTTATTATTAATAACCTGTGTCATGTGAACGGTTGCAGGTTTCCCGCAAAATTGACATTTTTCCATCTCGGCTCCTCCATCAAATCTTTCTACAAATATACTTTTCTGCCAAGATAGCAGCCATCGCCCCCGTGCCGGCAGATGTTATTGCCTGCCTGTAGGTTTTATCGGCACAGTCCCCGGCGACAAATATTCCCTCAACGTTCGTTTCGACAAACGAATCTTTCTTCCGATGAAAATAGCCATCATCGTCAAGGTGTAAATATTTAGCAAATTGTTTGGTATTGGGAGTGTGGCCAACGGCTATGAATACGCCGGAGCAAGCTATCTCCGTTTTTGATTTGTTTTTGACATTTTCTACCCTGATGCCACTTACCCTGTTAGGTCCAATGATTTCATCGACGATGCTATCCCACACGGGAGTAATTTTTCCATTATTCAACGTACGTTCTCCCATCAGTTTAGATGCTCTCAACGTATCGCGGCGATGAATTAGATACACTTTTGTACAAAAATTTGTCAAAAACAGTGCCTCTTCGCAGGCTGTATCTCCGCCTCCAACAACCGCAACATCTTTCCCTCTGTAAAAGGCACCATCGCAGGTTGCACAAATACTTACTCCTTTGCCCCCAAAAAACTCCTTTTCTCCTTTTACCCCCAGCAGCTTGGGGGATGCTCCGGTAGCGACTATTACAGCTTGGGATAGGTATGTATTGCGTTCACAAATAATTTTTTTCATATCCTCTCCGAAATCCACGTCCTTCACTTCATCATCCACAAAACGGGTACCAAAATGTTCAGCCTGCAACCTTATATTAGCCATCAGGTCAAATCCATTTATTCCATTTGGGAATCCAGGAAAATTTTCTACTTCATTTGTCATTGTCAACTGACCACCAGGCTGTGACCCCCCAATGACCAAGGGAGATAGGGCTGCTCGAGATGTGTATATGGCCGCTGTTAGACCGGCACATCCGCTACCCACTATCACAACTTTTTCCGCTTCATTCATTTTAGGAAAAATTCTACGACAAAAACGGTTTTTTAAAAGCAAAATAAAAACAAAAATGCCTTCCCACGCGCCATAAATTTTATTGTCTCTGTTCCCATTTCCGCTTCATTTCTTTCAAATTTTTGATGGAAAACTAAGTTTTCCTTAAGAAAAATAAATGATTCTAATAGAAACATTGACATTCGATTAATACTTTTTTTAAAGGAATCAAATGGAATTTATAGCTAAGCTACGAACGTGTTGAAAGGCTTTTTAGAATAGAGTTCTTTGTGTTGATTTACAAAGTGTGCCCATTGATCTTTAGCTTTTTGTTTGTATGCGTAAAAAAATTTCATTTGTCCTAATTTCATTAGTTGTATTTGCATTCATAGGCAGCGAGATTTTGCCGTTGCCTGTGTTGTGTTTGTTTCTCGCAATCAGTGTGGCATTGCAATCGGTCGTGACCTTTGCTTTGCCGACACTGATTTTTTGTCTAATTTTTTCAACGTTCCAACGCCTTGGGAAAAATGCTTCGAGAACTTTTGTCGTCGCTTTAATTTTGCTTTGCTGTTCGAATTTTTTGGCAACATATGTGAGTCATTTTATTGGAGAAATAGTACATGGCATGGATTTATCACTGACACAAATATCGGCAAGCAACGAACTGACGCCTAGCTTTAACTTCAAACTTCCAAAAATTATTCCAAATGCATTGGCTATGGTTGTGGCAATGATTTGTGGAATTTTCGTTCCAAAAATTACACCGATTGGAGCCCAAAGATTTTCAACGGTTGTAGATGGGTTCGTTTCTCTTTTTCTGAAATGTATACAATTCGTAGTACCGTTTTTTCTATTCGGATTTTTACTGAAGATGCAATACGATGGAATTATTATGGTACTTATCCGCCAGTATGTTGCCATAGTTTTTTATCTTTTGTTTTTCTATTTTCTCGTGAACGGGATGAATCCAAGGGCAACTTTTGTGGCTATGAAAAATATGCTTCCTGCCGTTGTATGTGAATTTGGAACTATGTCGAGTGCTTCAGCACTGCCATACACACTCATTGCCGTGGAAAAAAATTCAAAAAACAAAGACCTGGCGAAGTCCATTGTCTCGATTACTACGAATATTCACTTGATGGGTGATTGCATAGCAATTCCTATTTTTATCTATGCGATTCTCAAAAGCTATGGTGTGCTACAGCCATCGCAACTTTTATACCTGGGATTTGTCCTGCAGTTCGTAGCAGCGAAATTTTCGGTTGCCGCAGTACCGGCGGGAGGAATAATCGTCATGTTGCCGATCATTGAACGGTGTTTCGGTTTCACCGGTGCGATGTCATCCCTAATACTTTCGCTGTACATACTCATGGATCCAATCTGCACATCGGCAAATGTCCTCGGCAACGGTGCGTTTGCACAACTCATCGATAAAATTGCCACACGTCTGCACGGAAAATGAAATAGTCGGGAGGAACATGCAAAAAAAGCCTTGCGTTTTTGCCTAGGGTATGTTTATTGCAATCAATTCATATGAAGGCAGTTATTAGGACACAGGGCAAACAGTTTACCGTACAAGAGGGCGATATTTTGTTTGTGGATAGGTACGTTGATTCTTCTACTGGAGATGAAGTGGTGATAAAGGATATCCTGTTGCTGAGCGAAGGTAATAATACCAAGATGGGCACTCCCTTGGTTGCAGGAGTTAGTGTTAGGGCAAAGATTTTAGAAAATAAGCGTGCTAAAAAGGTGATGATTTTCAAAAAAAAGCGTCGCAAAGGATATCAACGTAAACGTGGACATCGCCAAGAAATATCGGTAATTAAAATAGAATCAATCCAAAATTAAGCGAGGTTTATCATGGCACACAAGAAGGGACAAGGAACATCTAGAAATGGACGGGATAGTGCGGGAAGAAGGCTCGGGGTGAAGAAATATGACGAGGAAGTTGTTCGTGCCGGAACTATTTTGATGCGGCAGCGGGGAACAAAAATTCACCCCGGGAATAACGTTGGCTGTGGCCGTGACCATACCCTATTCGCTCTCGTCGATGGAATTGTCAAATGGGATGGTAAACACCGCAAGGTCGCCATAAAAAGGGCTGAAATTTCGTAAATAAATCCGTAGTGGTAACTTAAAAATATTGGCTGGTGCTCAGCGGAATTGCCTATGTCCTGCGCAATGGTCTAAGATGGAAGGATGCCCCAGTGGAATAGGGTCCGTACAATACGTTGTACCACCGCTTCATCCGGTGGAGCAGGATAGGGGATATTCGCTGAGATCCTACAAAAACTGTTTAGGTGCAAGACGGAAATCTTGATGGTTGACGTAACCTATTTGAAAGTTCACAGGACGGCGGCGAGCCTAGAAAAGGGGGTGCTTCTCCCAGGCACATTGGGCGAACGAAAGGAGGACTCGGCGGCAAGCTTCATGCCATTTGCAATTGCCTTGGGAGACCAGTGCGATTGTCGTTGACAGTTGGAAATGTCAATGACATCGTCGGCACCGGAAAGCTACTAAAAAAGATCTGCCGAAGGCGAATTATCTGTTAGTAGATAAGTGATATGACATCTCGACTGGTCCAAGGGAAAGATCAACAACAAGAATAAGCAATCCGTTAGAAGATTTGCTGGCGGTTGCATATTTTTTGATAGATAGAGGATATGCCGACTGGTTCCGGGAAGGGCTGAGAGGGCAAGGAATAGAACCGTGCATACCCTTTGTAAGCAGCCGCAAAGTTCAGCTCCCCCACGACACAAATCCCTACAAACGACGCCATAAAATTGAAAATATGGTCAGTAGATGGAAGGATTGGCGCCCCATTGCTGCCCGCTACAACCGTTACACCCACACCTCCTCCTCTTCCTTCTCTCTCACCTATTTTATTTGCTTCTGCTCCCGTTTCTATTTCTTCCCCGTTAAATTTTTAATGGCAAACTAAATGGTCCTGCCAATAGCTGTACGCTTTCAAATTTAGCGTCAGAAAATCTATTTCTGTTTAGAATTTAATTCGTCGATGACCAATTGCGTAATATCCAATGAATCATCAACGTATAAGGTACTGGGAATTTTGTTAATAATTATGTCTGCTTTTTTCGCTTTTGCAATTATGGTAGCAGCATTTTCGATGGCTTTAATCTGCACTGTAAATTCCTTATTTTTACGTTCTGCAAACCTTTTATTTAAATCCTGACGAAATTGTATAAATTCCCCTTCCTTAACACGGAAAGCTTCCATTTTTTCTTCAATTTCCAATCTAGATTTTTCACGAACGGCGTCCAACAATGCAGCATTTTCTGCCCTTTCATTCAACGCACAAATTTCTTCCTGTAACTTCGTCAATGCATCACCCATCTCCTTGAGTTCCTTTTCAGCAGCCGCTACAGCTTCGGAAAAAGCAGCATTTACGGCTTTAGCGCCTTCGTAACTTTCAAAAACCTTTTGTAGATCAACGGATAATATTTTTTGCACAGCGGCAGAAACATCGGCTATGCATAGCAAACACATAGCCACAACAGCAACAACTATTTTACCTCTATTTTTCATATTTTTCATAAGATGAAGCGATTGTTAATAAGCCGAATAAAAAATCAAGAGAAAAACTTAAATACAATCCTAAAAAATGTGAAACTTCATTGCGACAACTACAGCAATTGATGAAAATCTTATCATTTTTTTATGTTTAAATGTATTTCATCTTCACCTTGAAACTCTACCTTCGACGGAGCATTAATTTCCACTCCATAAAATTTAAAGATTAAAAAGAGTAATTGACGGCAGCCCTAAACACTAAGCTACTTCTACTACTTTTTGTACCTACATTTATCCAAAACTCTTTTTTGGCAAAATTTCCTTCATAGCCAACACCAACTTTTACCCTAACGTGACTAACCTTATATGCTAAATCTACTCCTGTACCATAATAATAATAAACCATTTTTTCCTCTTCAAGCTCCTCAAACCCCATAGGTTTTCTGGTATGATTACATCCACCCTTTGCCCATGTATCTATGCCAAGTCCAGAAAATAAAAACGACAAGTCAAAACTATATCCAATCACACCTTCAAATGTGACCTCTTTACGCTCAAAATCATAGAAACTTTTTAACGATGACTTTATAAAAGTATCAAAAATAATTCCTAGATGGATTTCATTTGAATAACACTTTATGCCAATGGGTTCGTCATCATCTTTTATGGGAAGTCTTGTGTAAAAATGGTATTCGTACCCAGCATCCAATATAACTTTGTCGGTTATGTTATATAATACACCTACGCAAGGCGATATGCGACTAAGCGTGCGAGGTTCTCCTAATCCCTGGACTGAATCTGCACCGGCATACACCCTAGTTCCGTCGAAAATTTGATACCCTACTTTTACCCTAGGAATATAAACTTTATGTAGCTCATTCCGACCATGAAAAATATATTCATTTTTGAAATCAACACCAAAATCAATCATAAAGTCTTGTTCTGGAGAAACTGTTCCCTCACCTACACATAAACCAAACACACCACATATAATGCTAAGCATCAATAAAACTTTTTTCATAAACCTTCCTTCATTAGCTTCAAACATGGAAGTAAGGCTTTTATGCCGCAAACATATCCTTGTCAAGCTTTTTTGACGGTGCAAATATAATTTTTATTTTGTCAGATTTAGAAGGTGTCTCTATAGAGGGAATATAGAATGGGGAGACAAAGGAACGAATGTTTTTACTATACGGCGATAGAGCACGCCCTTCGTTCCATCCAACAAAAGCCTTCACTTCCCCATACTATCTTACTTGTTTTACAAATCTCAAGATTTTTCTTCCGTTTTTCATTGTAAGCTTGAATACTTTTTCACCAAAAATTTTCCTTTTCTTTCTTGCGCTTCCTTGACCGGTCGTCAAATCTGTATTTATACAGTTTACACCTTGGTGGCGAGAGGCGAATCGAACTACCGATACAAAGATTTTCATTCCTCAGGTGACATACTTAAGTTGTTTACGATTGTTTAATAAAAAGCGAATTTCGCTTGTGTTTTAGAGGATTATGGGAAATTGTGTAAAAGAAATGTCAAATTAAATGTCGCTGGCAAATGAGATGACTACGCCCTTTGCCTTCTTACTCTCTTCTGTTCGATACACTCAAAGGAAAAACAAAAACAGATTAATCCGCGAGAAGCCGGACATCGGTGTTATTCATAGATCTCAAACATTGATATGCTCTCTCGTTCGAATTGGAATCCATTCTGCAAGGTTCCGAATTCATAGGTTGGAGCATCATCTACTTTTCTTAATGCTAGGCGGGGAACGTCCTGTGATACATCTTGACCACCCCAATTGCGATCGCCGATAAGATAGGCCCTTCCGATCTGCATATTATCCAGATCGAGGGACAGTAGGGCATCGATGTCAATGTTTTCTGCATGAGGACAAGGTAATGAGTATATTGACCCGCTTGTTCCCATATACATGTAGCGGTTGCCAAGTTCCCGTCGGGCTTCACCTTGTTCTTTCAATTCTGCTATTACAGCCGAAAGATTTGAATTATTCACTGGGATTGCTTTTACGGTAGTTGCCTTATGCCCGCTATATACCAGTATGGCACCAAAACTATCATCATATATTCTCCTATTTCCGAAGTTAGACGCTCGTAACAGATGAAGAAATGCTACAGCATTTATATTATGTACCGGATATTTAAATCTATGTCGTTCTTTTATATTGGTTGGTTTAACATATTCTATCCCTTCTTGTTCCCACATTTTTATTTCATGGTCAAATTCAAAGGATCGCCACTCTTAATACTCTCAAAAAATGCACTATCTCTCGCCATTCCACCATTTTCCAAATCAACGGTAATGGAACCATCTACTATTGGTAGTGGTAGGACTACATACCCACTCGGAAAGATGAATTGGTTAGCGCCTAAAATCTGCATATATAATAACACCAGCTGTTCCGGATGGTTTCGGATTTTTTCGTTGATAAAAGCGTCTATTGTACATGTCGGCAAAACAAGTTGCCTGCGGAGAGAAACCAGGGATGCCAGTATGGCTTTGGCAGGACTCAAAAGTATTTCCTTGCCCCGCGACATGATAGTTAAAAGAGATTCCCCATACGGACTAGGGATAATATTCGTAGCAAGTTTCAATAGGGTTCTTGTGTTGTTTTTATTAGTAGCAACGCATTCACATATCGTATACATTTGGGAACGCATGAACTCTGCATTGGGAATGAAACAAAGCGGTTCGGCCCTAAAATTTTCTGCATCCCCGAGAAACTCCATCCATGCTTTAAGCCCTTCAATATCGACATTGTCATCTCTATCGAAACAATCCACCGCCACCTCATTCGCTATCATCTGCAAAATCTCACGGGTTTCCTTTAAAGTCATATCCGTTAGTCTCGTACGAACGCTATCCCATACCTCATTTCCTATGCCGTCGGTTCTGCCAAAAAATGCTCGCCTAATCCCATTTTCGAATGTTGTATGTAGATGTGCAAATTTGGCGGAATAGGCTTCTAATTCCTCTGGTAAGGTAAGAGATGGCAATGGCAATTTTCCTTGTCTAATCGGCGTTATTAGAAAGTTCCTGCCAGATGAGATACCCTTAAGTAGCTTATATACAAAAGCTTTGGATGTTTCTATTGAAGAGAAAAAAGGATGAGATGATGTTAATGTTAATTGTGTTAATAGATTTCCGCCAAATGCACCATATCCTGCCAACGCCATGACAAAAGTTTCGAATTGTTCATGGGGTTCAAGTAAAAAATTCAGGTTAAAGAATAGTCCATTTTGTTCAATCAACCTTACCAACAGATTCGATTTAGGCGGTTCACTGACAAGCAATGTTTTAGTTAATTCTGTAAACTCATCTTCCGTAAACTGATTTTTTGGTAATTGACAAAGATTAAGTTGCAGTAACACTCCTTCACTTAATCTATTAAGCTTAAGTTTTGGTAATACGCCTTCTTCAATCAAAAAATTGAAGCATTTTATGCCAAATTCACCACCTCCAATCAATTCCTCTGCAAAAAGCAAGAATCGTCTTCTGATAAATCCATCGATATAAGTTGTGGTAGTAGACTAAGTTGTTGTGTGTTTTGCTTAAGAAAGAAAAATAAGCATTCTCTACCTCCTGAACCACACCTAAGCAGTTTCTTTAAAAAATTGATGGAGTCATTTTTTGATAAACCCCCTAGGCTCAGGACTCATAAGAAAAGGATTGACATTGCAGACAGGAACAAGAAAAGGGGTCTCGTTTATGGCTATGTGATTGATAGAAGGAGTGGATTGCGAGCGGCTGAAGCAAT
>JAITIO010000007.1 GCA_031279395.1 Puniceicoccales bacterium
ATCTCGTCCTATGCATCCTCAAAGTTTGTGAAATTTTCCCGAAAGCCAGGGCCGCTATTATTGCCTTCAATTTGCCTCCTTTATTTTGAGATCCGCGTTGTTATACAATTATATTTTTAACGTCACAAAGATGTTTGACATATTGTTAGGCGATGGTAAAATTTTCAAATAAATGTTTCATAGTTTGAGATCAAAATATAATCATGGTTTTACATTTCTTGAAATCATTGCCATAATTGCGATAATAATTTGTTCTGTACTTTTTAAAGTTATTCACAATTATCGCAGTGATGATATAAAATCGAACGTGGCACAGGAAGAATTAGCCCTCCTCAATTGTGCCATTGAAATGTTTAAGTCGGACAATGCATTTTATCCGACTTGCACGTCGCCCATGGTAAGTTCGAATGCCAAAGAATTATATGGTAAATTGTCGACAAAAATTAATTCTTTGGCAGGTCATCATAGGTGGCAAGTAACTGAAGGGATGCTGATTGATCCCTGGGGAAATCCCTACGTCTATAAATGTGATTCAAAGGATTCCCCAACCTATGTGCTATTTTCCGTGGGTCCAAACGGACATATCGACGAAACAGAAATAATAGATGACATATACAGCAGATGAATACAAGATCTAAAGGTTTTTCTCTATTGGAGCTGATTGTCGTATTGGTGATAATGCTAATAATCGCAGGTTTGGTCATTGCAGGAACATCTACCCATAAGCGTGCGATCCTAGTGGCAAAAACTCAGATCCAGTTTTTGGAGTACGAAGCTGCCATAAACGCATATTGCAGGGAATACGGAGATCTTCCGGCATTCTTCCGCGATGAAGAGTTGGTATCGCTGAGTGATTCAGATAATTCAGAAACGTTCATAAAAATACTTTCCGGTCAAAATGTCGATGAGCAACCACTGACGGCCACCGAAAGAAAACTTTTAAATCCTCAGGGGAAGTCATTTCATACCTTTGCCAATGAAGAATTTTTTATGGCATCCAATGGTATGCGAAACCGAAAAATTCTTGCCGATGCGTTCAACAATCGGAACATTTTTTTAATTGTGGAAGATCCGTTCGACGAAGACACGGTTGTGTCAAAATCAACATTCTCACAGAGTGTCAGAAAATATATAAAAGGTGAAGGAATTAAGGGTGCTGTGGTTATTTTTTCGGTATCAGACGATGGACGTACGGTAATTTCAACGAATTAAAAGTCGGATCGATGGAATGCCATAAAAATAAATCCATTGACGTAATAGCACATATCACAATTTTCCCCAACGATGCATGCAAGCAAAAAGAAAACAGATTACCTTTGTGGGATTACTCGGTTTCTACGAAGTATAGCCATTGGGGTTGCCAATGATACCCTGATGAAACTTTTGGGAGCCGAATATTCCGTTGCGCAGCTTGTCTGTTTACGATATGATTTCGCCACATTATTGTTGGCTTTATTCGAGGTTTCGGGGAAAAACATCGGAAGCACGTTCATGCGTATGCCAAAATTGCACATAATTCGTGCGGTTTTTCTATTGGTTGCGATGTCGTTATACTGCTACGGATTGTACAAATTACCGATCGCCACTGTCATGTCTTTAAACTTTGTTATCCCTTTGTTTACGCTGATTTTCGCCCGCATATTTTTGAAAGAAAAAATGAGGCTCGACAGGATCATCGCTACAATTGTCGGATTTGCGGGAGTCTATTATATTTTTGAACCCAAAAATGAAGGATTTGCTACACTTGCGGCCGTGCTGCTGCTGCTGTCGCCCATGCTATTTGCTGCCCTTGACATAATCAACCAAAAATTCGTCAGCGATGAAGGTGTTTTCCGGATGGTATTTTATACAGCCACCCTGACATTTATTTTTGCCCTACCATTTGCACTATTCAAATGGAGAGCACCATCGTTGCGGGACATTGTATTATTTGCAATACTCGGCGGCGGGGCCGATTTGCTACTAGATTGTATATTGAGGGCATTCGAAAAAGTGAATGTGTCGATAGTGGCACCCTTGAGAGATTTGGAACTAATTTTAGCCATCGGAGTTGGATTTTTCCGATTCCATGAAGTACCCAGCAAAAATACCATATGGGGTTCGTTGGTAATAATCACGAGTACCTTGGACATTGTTTACGCTGGAGTTAAAGATAAACAACCGTAGTGTATCATAAATGCTCTGTAAATGCCATGGTTTGAGCATTCGGCTTGCAAGGATTGCAATTTTTCATCTGATGCAAATGGTTATCGTTCGATTCACACGGGGCGTAGCTCAGATTGGTAGAGCGCTCCGTTCGGGACGTAGATGTCGCTGGTTCAAATCCAGTCGCCCCGACCATGATCTACAGTTTGTTAACTAGCAATCCAGCCTGTATAAATATAGGCCTAGGCTCAGGATTCGTAAGTAAAACAAGAAAGAGTAAGCGATACAGATGGCAGAGAAGAAAGTGTGTGCACAACGGGCATAGCGAGTGGCAATGCGTCGCCAGTCCTTCAATCTGCTGAACATATTTTCGATTTTATGGCGCCGTTTGAGAGATTTGTGTCGTAAGGTTGTGGACTTTGCGGCTGCTTCGGAAAGGTATACAGGCTCTACCCTCCGCCGCCTCAGCTCTTCCTGGAACCAGTTGGCGTCGTATCCTTTGTCCGCCAGCAGATAATCGGCATCCGGGAGGTCCTTCAGCAGCTCTCCGGCACCAACGATGTCGTTGACGTTTCCGGCTGTTAGTAAAAGTCTAACCGGCCTCCCGAGGCCGTCGCAAACGGCGTGCAGCTTGCTCCCAAATCCTCCTTTTGTTCGCCCAATGTGCCAGGGCGAAAGTCCCCCTTCTTCAAACTTGCCGCCGTCCTGTGCACTTTTAAATGGGTTGCGTCTATCATTAGAATCTCCGTCCCCTCCTTGGATAATTTTTGCAACATCTTGGCAAACACCCCTTTCCGATTCCACCTCGCAAAGCGATTGTGAAAATGTCGTTTCCTTCGTTTCCTCAAGCTGAAACCCATCGTCAACCTTTACTTCCGCGAATAGATAAAATTTGATATTGAGTTCTGTTCCACTGGCTCGTAGGGCGAATTTTACACCATTGTCCAATGTTATGAAAAAAAACTGTTGCGGCGGAATAAGTTTTCCATCGGCGTCTTGGATCGTTTGTTTGGCAAAGTCG
>JAITIO010000008.1 GCA_031279395.1 Puniceicoccales bacterium
GAATTGTAAAATATTTGTCAATAATTTTTTAGATTAAATTATTCAATTACAAAATTGACTAATTTGCGCCATGGACCAATTTGGGTGTTCCGATGAAACGGTTAATTTCACCCTACAGCGACGTTAAAATTTTTTCAGGAACATCAAATCGGGCACTGGCAGAGTCCATTTGCTCTTTTCTGGGTATTAAAATTTCCCGGGTAAAAATTGAAAATTTCCCGGATGGTGAAATTGGCGTACAGATAGAAGAAAGTATCCGGGGTGATGATGTTTTTATCATACAATCGACAAATTTTCCAGCCAATGATAATTACATGGAACTGTTGATCCTAATCGATGCCGCCAAACGTGCCTCCGCCGGAAGGATTACGGCCGTACTTCCATTTTTTGGATATGCTCGGCAGGATCGGAAAGATAAATCGCGAGTTCCCGTAACGGCAAAATTAGTCGCTAATCTCCTGGTGGCAGCGGGGGCCGATAGGATTTTATCCATGGATATGCATTCCCAACAATTGGTCGGTTTTTTTGACATTCCCGTTGACCACCTGTTCGCTTCCACTTTATTCATAAAACATCTGCGCAATGGGAACACCAAAAACTTGACCATTTGTTCCCCCGACTTTGGAAGCGCCAAAATGGCAGTGTCCTATGCCGATGCCCTCGGATGTCCGTTGGCACTAGTCGGCAAACGTAGATTTGGAGGGAATGACGTGGAGTCCTTAAACGTGATTGGAGAAATCAACGGTCGGGATATTTTGTTCGTCGACGACATGGTGGTGACGGCAAAAACATTGGTCGAAGCAGCCAAGTTGCTCAAAAAGAACGGGGCAAAAAGCATCAAGGCTGCAGTGACACACTGCATACTGACTAAGTCTGGCTATGACCTAATTACAAACAGCATGATCGATCAGTTCCTAACTACCAATTCCACGCAAATTACATATGAAAATGAACGTTTTAACACTTTGAGCATCAATGAAATATTTGGAGAAGCGATCATGCGCATCCACAATAACGTCAGTATAACGGACCTATTTGAAATAAAAGAAACCTGATCTTATGCCCTTAAATTCGCCTGTGCTCAAATACTATTTCGCATCGCGTAGCAATGGACCTACGTTTTAATTCTCTCCAAACAAACCTCCGATCTTTGTCGAATGGGTTAAATCAGCCGAAATAAAGGTAATGGAGGGCGGTATAGGCCCTACGCACATTAACCCCTAAACTTACCTATCCCTTAATTTTGCCAACAGTCTCAAGAGTTCTAGATACAACCAAATCAGAGTTACCATCAACCCAAATGCTGCATACCAGGACATGTATGCCGGCATTCCATGATCGGAAACTTTCACTATAAAGTCGAAATCTATTGCCAGGTATAAAGCTGCGATAGCGACGACAAAAACACTGAATAGAATACCAAAGAGGCCTGAAGAATGCATCAAAGGAACGGCAATACCGAAGAAGGATAGGACCCAACTGATCAGGTAGAACATCGCAATGCCGAACATTGCAGATCCCACGATCATTCGGAATTTATCGGAAACTTGTATTATGCCCGACCTATACAAAATAAGCATGCCAAATGCCACACCAAACGTCAAGGCAACTGCCTGAAAAGCAATCCCGCGATAGGCAAAATCGAATAATCTCGAAATGGAACCGAGAACTAAACCTTCAAATATCGCGTAGAGCGGTGCAGTTATCCCTGCCCATTCTTTCTTGATACAAGTTACAATGCTGGTTACAAAACCTAGAATAAGGAACAATGTTAGCTTGTTACCTACCGCTGAAGCAGTTGCTCCCGGACTAACCCATGAAAATAGAGCAGCTCCAAAGACAAGGGCTAGCAAAATCAAACAACGATTGATTGTCTCGCTCAAGGTCGCAACAGATCCCGACTCTGCATGCGAGAAACTTCTCGAAGATAAAATTGGATTTGAAGAATCGTAATTCATAATTGCCCTATACTGTAGTGTATAAATTTTGTAAAAGCAAGAAAAATCGTTTACCTCCATTGATTAATTAGTATCTGTCGAGGTCATGAGGATCTATAAATTTTTGTGCCACGTTTGCTTTTTTATCCCTGTTAAATGACAATGAATTCCGGAACCATTACAAAGTTTGAAAATGAGGCTGACGTTACCGGTGGGGATTGGTAATTTAAATATACGCCAAAGGTTTTGTTCAAAAATGTGAATTCCCTAGCAATGTTACCCATGCCAGGGATTGGCCGTAGACACAGATTTATTAGATTAAAACTATCAGCCTCTTCGAAAATTAATTCTAATCCTGTCTTCGAATTGTCATCCGCATCAAAATATACCCCATCCAATTTCAATGCCATAACATATGAGGTTTGCGTTTGGGAATCGAAGTCCGTTGTTTCAAAGGTCGCCGGTGCAATCAGGCGATTTTTCGGAGCAACTGACGATGTGGCAGAAAAATTTCGGCATATTTGCACTTCATTTATAGAATAGGCATAGGAAATCGTCAATGAAGATAATGTCCAATATACTTTACAGACATCGTGAGGTGTCATTGGATATAGGGTAGCCTGGGAAGTATCACTGCTGTGTGGTAAAGCATGGGGAATACCGGCGAAACTTACACGGGTTAAAAATTCATTATTCATAGTTTCTTGAAGTTTTAGGAAGAATAGGGCTCACTCGCAAGGGAGTATCGCTTTTTTAAGACTCCGGATTCGCAGACATCTTCTTCTCGCAATTTGACGGTTACCGTTGAAGCTGCGATATCCGCCGTGTCTATTTGAATAGTCCTACTCGCGTTATTTGGGTCTGCAAATTTTATCATTTTATATTTTCCAGGACCGAAGGATGTGTTGTCTACGCGTGCATAGATTCCCTGTTCGACGGTCCCATTGCTTGATACTTCCGCCGTTATGCGTTCACTGTAATTTTTACTTTCAAATAGCAGGCGTCCGGAACGGGTCAATTCTGCCAGATCCGCAGCTCCTAGATGTTTAGCCGGTCCAAATTTTATAAAAACTTTTCCAGAATCCAAATATTCTACGACTTCTTGGATTACGGCATTCATTGTTCCCCAGGCAGGCTGTCCTCCGGTAATATTTAACGTTTTTCCAAAAAAATCTTGGGATATTTCCTCCGAAACAGTCACCACGGTACCATCATATTGTAGGGGATTAACGGAGTTGTAAATTTGTTTCGCTAGATTTTGGGGTATCGATTCCGCAGTCGTCAACGACAACAAATTTTTATAGATTCCCGTTGTAGCATCGGTTGTCAATATTCGTACGGCAACCTCGCGGTCGATGACAGCTTCACTAGCATCTGCATATGAAATCTTGCAACGGACGATGTCGGTTTCTGCGGTTTTATCCATCCAGTTGGCTACTGTTCCGCTAATCAATTCATTCGGTAGTATACCTGATCGGCTAACATTTCCTATGGAAATATTCGATGCCGAAATATTTGTGAGACCTGGAACGTGTGCTTGCCACCAGGCGACAGAAGATGTTTCGATGGCAGTGGTTGTTATATTCTGGACGACGTAGTTTGCCTTTGATCCTTCTAAATTTATCGTCAATACGAGAGCTTTTAATTCGGAACCCGTACAAGTCTCAGGATATTTTTGTTGGACAGACTCCTTCCAAGCCTTCCCATTTACACTGTTCGTTGTCTCAAATTTTAAAACCACGGCTGGAACTTGCAAATCGTAGCGCGGTTGGATCGAAAATTCTTGTACATGCGACGAAATATTAAGCGTGATCGATGGCATTTGGGAGCGTCTCAAAAATGATATGGTGGGAACGCTTAGACCATAATCCATGTAACAAATCGTATCGGGTACCCATCGCAAAAGTCGACGGATTATGTCGGCACATGATAGATCTTTGCATTCATCCAATGGAATATGGACCGGGATGTCGACATTTCCCATTGCCAGATTCACACCGCAGGAAATGGCATAGTTAATCACATCCGTAATTTGTTGCCCTATGCTTAGCTGTTCACCAGATATGTCCAGCCCAAGAATCACCCTACTTTTGTAAACATTATATAGTGTCGGTGAGTTCTCCGTTGGATCGATTGGTTCCTTCCATGCTTGCTGGTATATGAGATTTTCCAGGTACCACCAGCCTCCGGACAATTCATATTGGTACGCTTCATTATTCGATGAACAATGGAGTGGTGTCTGAGTGACAATGCCGTCGAACCACTTACTGCCATCGTTAAAAATTTTTACCGACACATTTGCTGCAAACGTCGGCAAAGATGACAAGGCATTTCCTTGCACATGCAGCATTACTTTGTCGGTCAATAAATTTTTTCTGACCCGCCTGATGCTGTTCACTCCAAATGATGCGATGGGTTTTGTAGCACCGTCATATTCCAACGTCCAAGCCATGATTTCTCCTATCGTAAATTATTGATTCTGGAAACGAGGTCATCGATGCTAGCATCAATTTCATCAAATTTTTGGTCGATGTAGGCCCTGAGATGTTCCAGTCGAATTTCAAAAATATTCAATTTGTCTCGTATAGGTTTAAAATCTGCCTTGCTAAAATCTTCCATGATAATATCCTTAAGGGTTTCTTTTTCTCAGAAATGGCTCCGGGACCATCCCGGAGCCATGTGTTCCCACATATTAGATGAAATCTATATTTGGTAATCTTTGAAAAGTGATATCGTTTTTGTTAGTCATATTTGGTGTAGTAAATTTAACGTGACACCATCATAGGTGCCTCACTCAACAAATGGATTGTTGGCAATAATTTGTTCACGAATCGATTTGCGTTCCAAGTATAGGGTTGAAATTTCTTCCCTAATGGCTTGCAATTCATTTTCCGTCGAATAATCCTCCAATGCAATCATGTCCTGTAACACGGAAATGTTGTTGGTTATAGGGTCCGACATTTCTTCGTATAGTTCTCTGCGTCTATTTCTGGTAATTTCATTTGCCATGTCCGAGGGCATAGATGGTGCCTCGGATTGTTTGTAGTATATGCCATCATGGACGGTATTGTAATATGGAACGATAGGTTCTTCCGTTTCTTCGACAGAATTAAGCGTTATACCCTTGATCGATGCATTGATTGCCAAATCTTCCTGTGATTCGTTGAAAGCAACGATATTACCATTTTTTTTACCGATAAACATTAGAGTGCTCCTTTCGCATAGATGAATCGAAAAACATTAACGGTTAGGTTGGAGTTCCACATTTGGAAATTATATCCAGTAGCCACCGGGAAAAGGAGGTATAGTGATCTGCCGGTGGAATAGGTAGTTTGTCCATCGCCATATATTCCCACACCTGTTGTTGCATTGATCGTTACTTCTCCGATAATATATGCATTGGTGTTGGTAGTGGTGCATTTAACGTATATCCACCCATCCGCTGGGGCAGTGTACATATCCCCCGAAGCACCGTAGGTGATGCTGGTGTACTGCGAACTTGGTATCCAACCATCGGGATCGCCACTTTCACCGCTACTATCACCAACCACACTTGCTACACCCGTTGATGGATTGACGGTAATTGTTGTTTCATCCGGCCTAATCCCGCCAAGTATATTCGTCGACGCAGTGGGCAAGGTATAGGTTTGGTCGGTGGCGGAAAGAACCCCATCTGCGATGGTGAGGTTGGTTCCGACCTTGACTCCACCCAGGGTGCTCGTCGATGCGGTGGGGAGGGTATATGATGAGCTTTCATTTGCCCACCCAAGTCCATTGATCGTAGACTTTAAAACTTGGCCATCGGAACCCTTCCCCAACCTTACCGCAGCACCAGCTTCGCCGCCAACGATAAGATCTCCTTCGGTTGTCATCGGATTGACCATCCCCTCTTCGCTTGCAACTGCCGAAGATGAGATTGTTACTTCGGAATCATTCGTCGATATGGTAACGTTACCGCCAGCTTTTAACGTTTTAAATTTCAGGTCTGTGTCGATTTTCTCCTTAAAAATAGCAGTGCCAGTTCCCAAATTACTTGCCGAAGTAGCTTCTCCTTGTATAGCAGCTGTGTGCTGATCTACGTAAGTTTTGACGGCCCCCTGGGAAGGAACCATAGAATCGGAAGTCCCAAGGTTGGTGTTTGGATCAATGGCAGTTAGCGGTACAAATCGACTGTCGCATTCGTTGGATGTGTAATAAATTTTGACCGGATCGGGCGGTGTGGAAAGGTTGCCCCCTCCCACTTCAAGGATACGAACTATTCCGGCACACAGTGTTATAATTTTTGGAGTTATGTCGATGGTTGTTGCCCAAATCGACAGCCAGTGGTCCCCTACAACAACATTGCTTTCATCCGAAGAAAACAGAATTACTGCGTGTTGTTTTGTCCCATTCTCCCATGTTGCCGATGTCAAAGTGTCATCGAAGGATGTACAAATTTTCTGCATGAGAGCAGGTGTACTCGCCGATGGGACCTTTCCGTCACCTGTTAATTTACGAACCGCAAGGGAAATACTCGCATAATTCGACACGCTCCAAACATTTTCACCGTTGAAGACACCAATTTCAAACCTGATATCGTTTCCTCGCCAAAATTGCGGAATCTCGCCCCGGAGAACGTCGATGGGATTGTTAAAACTCAACGTGTCAGCCTTGATTCTGACGATTATTTCATTTAAATTATCCATAGTTTAATCTTTTGTAAAAATTCCACCTATAATTTTGTAAGCATGGGATGAAGTCACCCCATCGCTTACCGATTGCACCTCACTGATAACAGCATCGTTCAGTGAATAGGTGTCCTTGGATGGTTCTTCGGTAATCACCAAAGTTGACGGTAAATTTACCAGCGATGCGGCATGTTGAATAGCATAGGCCTGTGCTTCTTCCACCGAAGGATGTCCTCTGGACACCTTAAATTCCAATGTTGTCTGTTGATTGCCCCGGTCAAATCCCCTTACGGAGGTAGCTCTTATGGCAGATGCGATCTGTACCTGCCGAAAATTGTTAATTTTTAGATCGTAGGGTTGTTCATTGGCAACGTTTCCACCGGCTAAAATAATGGTTCCTATTGTAATTTTCATCGTCTACGTAAATTTTAAGTGGCATGGAATGCCAAAACACATGGAAAAATAGTTAATGTTGTCCTCCCGTGTGGCTTTGAAATTTTGTGGTCCCGAGGATAATTCCAGCTGATAGTTTTCGTCCAAAATATTAGGGTGCCACATGTGCAGGTGCTGCATGACTATTTCGGCTAACGATAGCAAACTTTTGCCCAACTTATTCATTGCGGTATTTTCTATGATTTTTACCTCGATGGTTACGCCATGGAAAACAGGACCTCCGATATGGGCATGAACATGGCTTGGAATTGGAGGCATGAGCATGATCGCTACACCGATGCCCGATTTAACATTTGCTTCGATGGTGGAGCTTAGGTCGCTCTGTTTGTATGTCAAAATTGGAACATTTCGCAATTCGTTCAAACTAAGCAGCCGCTTTTCGATCGCATCCTGTAGCTTTTCCAAAATTCCTTCAGTCTTCATAGTTAAAAACCTCCCAAAGATTTTCCAGATGCATGGCGTAGCCTATGGTGCACAACCTGGCATCCAACATTTGAACTAAAATCACCGGTTACCAGGACATCGTCTGGAATAGATACGGGAACTTCTCCCTGGGCAATGCGCTTTAGATAATCCTTTGCATCGGTTGCCAAACGGATTTGGTCGGCCGTCAATTTCAAACCAGGCAAGCGGGTCTGTGCACTTTCCAAAATTAGGTAACATGCAAAACTTTTTAAATCATGGGGAATTTTTGTCCTATCCGCACTTAGTAAATTATGTCTATTGCCACTGATTTCAGCACGAATGCGAGCCGTGATGTCTCCAATGATTTCGTCAATTGGGTTTGTTTGATCATTCGCCATTTCCAGAGTTTTCAAAGCGTTTAGCTGCGTTGAACACAAGTAGTCATAGAGGTCGGAAGTTTGTATAGTTATCCACGTTGCCATAAAATTTTTCATTGAGGGATTAGGGGTATCCGGAAAGATTTTTGAAATCTTTCCGGATATGGGTGTAGGTCTATTATGATGTTGTTATGATGCTATTACCGTAAGTTTTCTTATGCCTTCCTTTGAGGTCAAAACCACATTGCTGTAGTGTTCGACCGTCAAATCCGTAAACTTGCTATGTTCGTCCGCATACACACGAAATGTGCTACCGCCGTCGATGGGGGTGACGAACCGCTTAATATTTGCCGGTTCATCTTTCATGATGTCATTCCGGGTATAAAACGCGTATACCTTGTTTCCAAGCAGATTGGACTTCTCCGCACCATTTTGGTAGCGAGCACTCATTACCCGTACTTCGTCGACGAACAGCTTTCTCGCCAGCTCTTCCGGAGTTAACCCTGCTGCTCGTGTCGCTCCAGCCGTATTTTGTGCATCGTAAGAATCACTCCTCAAGTCCCACGCGCCTTCTCCGATGACAATCCTGTTCGGACGGATACCGGTAATATCTGCTGCCACTTCCAATTCGGCCCGAATGTGAGAGTCCGGATTGGCGGAAGATCCCCAGGTGTAGCTGTTAGAGATTGATTCGGCATTATCTTCCAATGCTGAAATCGCACGGCGTAATTCATTGCGCAGCAGGCGCTGGAGTAGTAGCTGGACATAGCGCTCCCTCCAATCATCTCCGGCCACATCGTCATGGTCGACCCTAACCGTTAAACCTTTGTTATAGGTTCGAGATGTTATGGAAGTTCCGACGAATTCCACACGCTTGAAAGATGCACCAATAGAGCGAATATCATCGGTCTCAGACAAAAAGCATTGTTCATTATTTGAGAGCTTAAATTCAAAACGTTTTGCTACGGGGATGACCGGTGCGATGAAATTCAGCAATTCTTCTATCTGTTCCGAATCTTTCCAGCCTACCGTAAATGCAGTTAAGGGTTCCGAATATGTCGACGCGGTAAACCTCGCCTCATTGGCAGCACAAATTGTGCCATATTCCTGAAAACCATCATCTTTTGGTAAAATTTCTATGTTCATAGGATCCTTTTGGTTAAATTTTAGCTACCTTCGACTACCTGTTGTTGGGGTACACAGCTCATAAATTCTATGACCTGACCATCCGCCGTTGCCGACGTTAGTGCAATGCCCACCATTATGAAGGTTTGGTCATTCGTTGTCGGTGCCGGCAGAGGTTTCACTTTGCCATTTCCTGCAGGAATAAGGATTGAGCCGGCCGTAACAGCCATACTGGCTACTGCTTGCAGTGTATTGGAGGATCCAAGCAATGCGACGTTGACAATTTCTTTGGCCCCTTCCGAGGTAGGAACTGCCGCTTCATCGGTGATAATCCCAATTGGCAGATCGGATAGGCCGCACAGGGCAACGTCAGTCTTTTGTGTCCCGAATTTACCGAGGAGATATTTGGTTGGGATGGCTTCTTCTGCCTGCTTGGTAATATTACAAGCATGGGTCCCAATGGCGGAATTTGATAATATTGGTTGTGTCATAATTTCCTAGTTAAGGTTAAAAGTTTCTATTGAATAGTGTGGGATTGTTGCGTTTGACCGCATTCCACGCATCATTGTATTTCTCTGAAAATTTTTGCATGCGTTCAAAGACAAGTTCCAAAATCCTTTCGCAATTTGATTTATTAAAAATTGGTTGTTTCAAATCTTCCGTCTGTGAAACCGTGTGGAGAACTATCCGAGATGGTAAAATTAAAATGTTTTCATCGGCGGAATCTGTCACCTGCTGCTTAGGCTGCTCTTCTTCCCTTTCCAAAAAAATATTTTCGGAACTGACAGTCTGACGATTCTTTTGGCCGTCGATTTCGAAATCTTTCACGTCATTGTCGTCTGGTAAAGCCATTTGTCCCTCAACTTTTTCGACTTTTGACACGTGATCACATCTGATATTTGGATGGTTGGTTAACCCTACCGACAGTAGGCGTTTGGGAGACAACTTGCCGTCCTGTGTTGGAGTTGTCAACCACCGCGGAGACAGATGCCTAAGGATGCCATTTCTAAACAACTCTTGGCCAATATCCGTCCATTTTACCAGGATCCACAAGGCATTATCTTCTACTTTTATATTTTCTATGCGCCCATAAACCCTGTTGTTTTTTGATCCGAATTCCGGGTCATCCGGGTGGCCGATAAAGATTGGAAGCCCTTGAAATTTGCGCATTAGGCGACCTCGCAGGGAATGGAAGGAATCGACAATTTTTCCGGCAGATAAGGAATCAAAAAGTTGTATCCCTTTGGGATGAAAATATTCGCCGAAATTTACTAATTTTAACCATTCAACGTGCATCATTGCCTCCTTCGATCTCGCCATTGTTTTTGGATTGTGCCATGGAAGTTAGCATCTGCTCACCCTCATTTGGCGTCGCAAGGTTAAACCTTTCTCGAATATCATTTATCGAAATTGGAACTCCCATTTTGTATAACTCCCGATATAAATTCAGTTCATCGGCCACGTTTCGTTTAACATTTGGGATAAGCTTTATGTATGCCTTTATGGGAACATCGTCGAACAGATATTTTATGACAAATCTGTCGACCTGAGCATTGAGGGCTTCCGAAATCATTCCCGCATCATCCTCTTCCAAAATTGCCGTTTCATTGGCTTGTAGGGATGCACCCGCTCCGCTTTCCCTTGATAGCGTTGCAAGATCGGAACCTCTCCAGAGTGCAGAAATTGCACGATCCATCCGGTCTATTAGTTTTGGATAGGGCAACTCCCCCTTCGTCGATAGGTCTATCGCTTCGATATCAGTACCCTTTGACATCAATGCATTAAATTCAGCTCCAAAATCTTCCACGGCATCACGAGCAGCTTCCCATTGTTCCGTATTTGGAGCTGCATCGGTAACACCTTTTACCCCCGGCATACCATTTCGTTCACAATAAACCAGCCAGTCGCGCAATGGCAGATGTTTAAACAGGTATGCAATGGAGCATGCTTCCATCAGACCGTCCCCCGTTGTTACCAGCCATGCTCCTGCTTCCAAGGGAATGCCGGAAGTGGCGCCTTCGTTCGTCAAAAATTTTAGTTTGCCATCGTGGTTTTCAAAAAACCACAGTGGAACAAATCGGAATGTGGCTGTTAGTAACGTCGAAGGCGTCATAGGTTTCAGTTTTGGAGAATCTTTTTCCGATGCCGAAATTTCATGGGGTTCGAAAATTATTTCGTGGATGGCGTATTTTTTGCCAACGGCATCCACCATTTGACGTACTAATAGGGATATCCCTCCAAGCTCATTGCCATCACATGCGTTTGTTGCCGACAAATTGTTATAGAAATATTCCAGCGCGATTTTCTGTTCCTTAGCTAGTTCAGAATTATCGATCGATAGAACTTCCCAATGAAGTCGGGCGATTGATTTCTTCCTCTTACTCGCTACTCCCTGAATGACATCATCCCGACGTTCAATGGCATCCCATGTTAGGGCAGCGGCTTTCAAATACCCTGCAGAAAAAGCATCCAACATCTGTGACAATGAATCCGGCGTTAGAGTTTTGATTGGATTAAACCGTGCCCGCATGGAATTTTTCACGCGAATTTCTGAAATTTGTGATACTGTTTTCATAAAAATTCTTCCCTCCTTGTTTTTCGTTCAACTTTTTCGAAATATGGTGCTCGCTGCTGCCTGCAGGTATTGACGGCATGTATGGCCAATGCCAATGCCCAAAACCTGTCGGCATGTCCATTTTTCCCCCTATCCCCCGCAAATCTGACATTTCCTGCAAATGTCGTTTCTCTCCTGACGGATCTCAGGTCTGCCCGAATAAAATCATCGCCGGGAATTTTTATTATTTTTTTCTCAAATACTTCCCGCAGCTGATAGGCTAGTTCTTCTTTTGTTCTATTTGTAAATGTCACTCCTTCCACGCGATATTTCCAAAAATTTTCGCTGGCACGTTCAAAAAACTGGCGTCCGATCCCGGTTTGATCGATGCATACCCTCTTCAAATTTTTTATTTCAAAGAATTTTTGTAGTCCTTCTTCCTGTTCGGCGAAGGGAGCATTTTGCATGGTCAAAACTTTTCTTGTGCATAGGATATCGTCTTGTTTTTCGAGCAACCAAAATACCGTCAAATCGTGACTACGAGCAACATCGATTCCAAGGAAGTAATCGTCGGTTCCCCTAGAAAAATCGTGCAATTCCCAAGAATTTTGTTCATCGGACTGATATTCGCAGGCGGCTATCATGTCACTCGCTATGAATGCCGAACGGTCGTCGGCTGGAACACACATGTATTCCTGCAAAAACGATTCGTCGTCGGGACAAGAATTTCTAACGGCATCGAAATATTCCGAGTCCGACATTTGAACCCGTTCATCGGATAGAGGCAGCCGCGTCTTCAACTTGTTCAGGAAACCATGTTCGAGTGCATCCTGCAATGTTACACGGTGGTAAGAAAAGTTTTTCCGATTTTCTCCCTCACACACTTCGCGAATCAATTTGTTGAAAAAATTGTTCGATCCCCGATGAGTCGACAAAATTTCCAATTGTCCACCCCAAGTAATCCCCGGTATGGCGATTGTGTACAAATTTTTCTGGTCGCCATGCAATGCGAATTCATCCAGTACCCGCGAACCTCTTTTCCCAGCCTGTGCGTTGATATTTGATGACAATGAATTGATGGATGTACCATTGGAAAACCCTAGGGATGCTGAAGAACCAGTTTTTTTCTCCAAAATCTGCCTATGGCCGAAAAAGTCACAGGCTGGCGACAGAATTTTTGCAAACTTTTTGCAATCGTCTATGAACAATTTTGCCTGCAGCTCATCCCGAGATGTTATCCAGGAATCGTAATTGTTCCGCCTAGAAGCGTGTCGCCTAACGGTACCGTACGCCGTTGCCAACGTCATCCCAATTTGCCGTGATTTTTCCAAAATTTTCAGCCGTGAATTGTCTAAAATCCAATCAACCTGGTATTGTAGAAAAAAGCTCTGTGTCATGGTTTTCATAGCAGTTGCAATTGCTCCTCCACAGTTCTAACGATATCGCTTGGTAATCTGCCTTTTTGCAAATTTTCCCGCATGGTTTGTAGTTTTTGCCTTTCTTCGTTGAGATCGGTAGATTTCAGCTGTGCAATTTTCTTAAACTCGATGTCTTGAATTTTTTGGTGGCTCGCTGACAATTTTTGTATGACACAGGAAATATCTTTGAGCTCTCCAACGGAGCCCTCATTGCTTCTACAGATAGAATCGAACAGCATTTCCCAAGCACGGGAAAGCGATGCCATTGCAGTTTCCATAGGCAATTCAAAGTCGGCAATGATTTCCGATGTGCGCGCCTTGGCGAACTTTATTTGTGCAAGATGATTTTTAAAACTGTCACTTTCGCCACACATTATTTATCCGCGTCAAAATTTTTAAATGGACCATTATCTGCTAGTCTGTACCTATCACCGAATCCACATTCGCTGATTTTTACAATACTTCCAGAATCCACTAAACTAGATATGTTGGCGATAGCATGTTCCTTCGGACAATTTCTGTAGGAACAAGAAATTCCATGGGAAATTATGTCGAAGGGTAAACTGGCAGGAGATGCTGCGACTAATTGCAACACTATCAAATTTCGGATGTTTGAATGATATAGGTTCCATTCGCCACCTTCGCCGATCATCTCAAAATTATCGAACCTTTCCATTTCTAATAAGTACTCGTTTGTCTTCGCCATACAATTTATGGGCACAAGTATATTCCATATTTTAAAATGGAGAAGCGGTAGGTTGTTTAGGTTTGTTACAAAGATTTATTTTGATCCATTGTAATATTTTTACCAAAAATATCAGCGGCCACCGGCGGGTTAAAATTCTGTAAACATCAAATTTTGACATTTTTAGCGAAAGTTTTTATATGATTCCGATGACAGTTCACCCCATATATCGCATTGTCATATTCATTGCAAAAATGATGTTTAACGAATTGTTTGACGGTGACATCTATGGGTATGAAAATATTCCCAGATATGGACCATGCCTATTGGCGTGCAATCATTTGAGCTATTTTGATCCACCGTTTATTGGTAGTGCAGTGCCTGGACGGGAAGTTTTTTCATTGGCTCGCAGTTCACTGTTTAGCACAAAATTTCGCCATTGGTTGTTCAGCAACATGAATTGCATACCACTCGATAGGAAGAGTGGAGATGTTATGGCCATAAAAACCGCCCTGCACCTATTAAAAAATAGAAAATGTGTCATGATTTACCCGGAGGGGACCCGATCGGCAGACGGTTCCATTGGTGAACCACTGGCAGGAATAGGGATGCTGGCGTGCAAGACGGAAGTTCCCGTTATTCCCTGTAGAATTTTCGGTACTTTCGAAATTATGAGCCGCAATGCCAAGTTTTTTGACTGGAATCAAAAGGCTACCATAGTATTTGGGCAGCCTATTTTACCCAAAGACTATATCATAGCACCCGATTCCCGAAAGAAATACAAACTGACGGCCACATACATAATGAATATTGTTCAAAATTTACAAATTCCAGAAATAGACATCTCCTAGTAAGCCTTCCTTCCAGAAAACTCATGGCAAATATTTGAGCATTTTGAGGAAAATTTCTCGGCTTATCCAAGCATCCGTTGCGGCATACAAAATTTGCTGCGGGGTTAAAACTTTCTGTGTCCAATCGGTCAATTGAGACTTTTTCGAAATCCTAATGCGGAGGAAAATGGCGGCTAAATTTCTCAACCCGGTGTGGACTACTTTAAGCCGTTTACTAAATAGGCCAAGATCATAAAAACCTTGGGCATCAAATTTTTCTATTTTAAAAAGATTTTTTATATCATGGTCTATTGATGCCCCAACCTTGATGATATCTTTCTTTTCTAAGACAGGTTTCAAGGGAGCAAGGCCTCCAATTTTTTCTAATTTAAACAAATAAACCTTCGCCGATGTGGCAATTTGTATCAGGGAAGGAACATAGGACTCGCCTTTTGAAAATGCTGGTTTGCTTTCGATGTCAAACCCTAAAAATTTCTCGGATAATATCTCTCCGATTACTGATTTGGCCGTGTCAGTATCCTCTATGAAGACGATTTCTCCACTGAAAACTTTCAACGGCATCCTAGAGATTTGTTTTGGCGTTATGCGCTTTTGCAAGACCATTCTTTTAAAATATTTTAAAATTTGACCCATTAAACTTTTATGAATTTTATACATATGCTATCGCCTAGGAGAAGATGACACAAAATAATCCTTTTGTCAATAGCTAAAGGCTAAAGCTTTTGTTGTTATTTTTACACCTAACCATTAGGGTAAATATTTGACCAAGTGAAATTATCGCAATATGATTTTTTCGTCTATGGGAATCTGTTTTTTGAACCACGTTTTTTGCTTTTTGACTAGTTTTAAAGTATTTTGAGAAATTTCATCGATCAAGGCATCTTCGGTCGTACTACTTCTGATCCAGTTTATTGTTTCGCGATATCCTATCGCATTTTTTGCACTATCACTTAACTGGTCATAGTTGGACAGTAGAAATTGTACCTCATCGATTAGTCCCTCCCATAACATTTTTTTTGTCCGTTCCCATATGCGTAGTTTTAGATCTTCTCGATCCCTTTCTAATAGGATCGTATGTTTTCGATATTCGAATGGGGAATCCAAGGATGCGAAATTACTTTGTACCTCATCGAATGTCTTACCACATGCCAAACATCTTTTTAGGGCTGACATTACTCGTCTTGGGTTTTTCATATCAATGGGCGGACATATCCTATTGTTAGCTGAAATTAGCATTGTGACTAACCCGTCAAGGCCAGAGTTAGCATAGATGGAATTGACCAAATCGCTAACATTTCGTGGAATTTTGATGCCATCGACGACGGGGTGATAGAAGGATTTTAAGTAAAATCCAGAACCTCCCACCACTACTACATTTTTTTTGGAAGAAACTATGGAATCAATTGCTTTTTGAGCTGCTTTGATGAACATTGAAACGTCAAATTTTTTGGATGGTTCCACCAAATCCATACAGTGATGCTTAATTCCTTTCCTATCCACCAGCTTTGGTTTTGCTGTTCCGATGTCCATATGTTTATATACTAGCAAGGAATCACATGATACAATTTCCGCGTTATTTTCTATCGCAAAGTTTATCGCATAATCCGTCTTTCCAACGGCTGTGCATCCAGTGATGATATATAATTTACCATCCATAGGTATCAAAAGTCCAACAATCTTAAATGCCAGTCGAACTGAAGGTGATCTTCACGTTTTACATGTGTTCGCGTGGTAATTCCTACGTTGACCAACCACGAATTCCACAGCGTGCTGGACAGGCTAAATCTTTGCTGTGAAAATTTATGAATCCTCGCATCGTATCGAGATTCTATCGTAATAGATGTTTGGGATGATAGATTGAAAGTAAAAAACAATCCATACTGCTCGGTTGATTTTTGAGAGTTTACTCCATCAAATTTCAAATAATTGGTAGAAAATGCTAGCTCCCAAAAATCAGCATCTTTTATGACGGTTGTGGTTTTTAGTTCGTGCAAATGTAATTTTGCTAGATCAACCCTTCCGCGAACGTCGAAATTAAACCATGATGCTGGATATATGCCAACTGTCAGATGGGTATCGGGGAATTTCTTTTGGTAAGCCTGTCTAAAGTTATCGTAATTTCTAGCAAAGAGTATATCCTGGAACACATCCACTCGCATTAGCTGTTTTGTAACGTAGGATCCCGATTGGGTATATAGGCTATTTTTTATGCCCAATCGTATCATATTTTGCCGCTGTATGTCATCCACATTGCGCATATCATCCAAATCTATCGGAGAAATTTCCGTACTAAAACATTCTCCATGGAATTTTGGAATTTTGGTACTCCCATTGCCCGATGGAATCACACGGTATTGTATGGTTGGGTTGATGACATGTTTTAATCCATTTACGCCGAAAGTTTCGTTAGCATAGTCGGATCGTCCGGTGATTTGCATGCTAACGTCAACCCCTCCTTGTACGATACCCTTTCCGTATGTCTCTCCATCGATGTTACGATCATATATCAGTGTCCGCGTGCCAAAGATCGGTTTTATTGTGAGAAAATTTTTATATCCCAATGGCAAAGATATTCCATAGTAAATATCCGCACGGGAAATACCTGTGGTGCCGTACAAATCCTTATTACGATTGTGTAACCTAACGACACCTAGGTGGGCGTTGTGTATTAGCTTTGTATCGAGCAATTTGGTTGGCAAATAGGCAATGTGCAATTCTGGTATTTGTTGCGTGGTATTATAAAAAGTATTTGGTTCAAACTGTCCGAAGGCTGAAGCGATATAATTTTGTCCTCGATAGGATATCTCGACAAATGATTCCGGTTGCTGATTACGGTCATACCAAGCTTTTCTAAAATCTCGTTCAACCTCGGAATCGCTCAATGCTGTGGTCTTTGCGATTATATCAATTTGATCATCGTAGTGCTGCCTATGCGCAAACTCCAAAAGGTATCTCTTGCTGGGAATTGGTTCATTTTTTATGTCAAAGCCTTTCCGTTCCTCATCTGCCCTGTCTTGAATAAATCCAAATTTGGCTTCGGAAAACATTTGATTTTTCTCTGACCTACTGTCGATTTTCAATGCGGGACCAAATAATATTCCTCGCTTTGCGTAGAAATCTAAAAGCCCACCTAGCTTCAATCCTTTGTTTACTCCAAAGTAAAAATTGTTTTGCAGATATACCCCGTTGGTATGATTCAGTCCATAATTTTGCTCCAAGTAGAACGGATGCGACGAAAGGTCTATTTCCGCACTGGGCAAGTACAATATCGTAGCTGGTCCAATTTTAAACTTTGCACCCTTTGCCTTGATGGATTCTCCATTCATTATTTCGAAACTTTTTACAAATACCGATGAGACGAATACCCGATCCATGGGACCATGAAATATCTCTGTATTGGCACCGATTTGCACATTATTGATAGTATCTAAATGAATATCTTCGACGTGGAAACAGTAGTCGTGAACCTTTACTTTAGTGTTATAGGCGTGTATTAAATCTAAATTCATATCGTATAAAATACGATCTGCTACGATGTAAACTTTTCCGTTGTCAATTTTTACATTCCTCGTGGCAGTTGCCATCGCCTGTTCTTTTTGGAATGTTATTTCATCGGCCTGGATGATAAAATTCCCTACCTCAATTCTCGCATCCCCCCCGACAACAAGCTCCCCTTTATCGGCAATGTGTTCTACCGGTTTATTCGAACTTACTTTAACTGCACAGTAGACAATATTGGAAACAATTAGCAATAGGATCGTTAAAAGATTTTTCAACACATTGCCTAATAACATGTATAATCTTTAGCCCCATGAAAATAAAAATCTTTTTCATTAACCATCGATTATATAAAAACCAGGCCGTATCTATTCGTACTAACCCCAAAAGCAACTACGCAGCAACCCGACGGGGGCTGTTTGACATTTCAAAAGCAGCGATTTTATGCTATCCACGCCTATCATTTGTCTCTGAACAGGGTTTGTAAAGCCTGGGATCCCTTGTCTCCGACTTTAGATGCAACGTCGAGAACAACCGACATCTGCATTACTTCATATTGTATACGCATCAAATCTTGCTGTGACAAATCCGGTTTTTGGGCCAATTCCGCTGCCACGTTTGCCATGTGGTCTAATTGGTGCTTAACCGTAGACATGAAGTCGGATAACCGGTTCTGATATTCTGCCTTGGGATATTGAACTACTTTATTTTCCAACCTATGCACGACATTTGGAATTGACCGTCCAATATCCCTCATTGAATCGGCAAGATCAGGGCTGACCTTAGTTAAAGCATCTGCGGTTTGATCTAGACGGTTGACTACGGAATCAATGTTTACGTTAGCACCATTCAAGGCAGCATTAAATTTTGACACATCGCCTTGGTTGGCACCTACGGATAGTGAATCAGATAATTCCTGAGGATCCATCTGATCCTCCGCCATAATTTTCTCTACTTGTGCCCGTAATTTTTCATCGACTATAGATACTTGATCCATGAATTTAAACCTTAGCTTTTTATAAAAAAAGTCAAGGTTTTTTACAATCAAAAATGAGACTTTGTTCTGAAACTGAGAGTTCTAAATAGGGTCAAAATATGTTTCACAAACAGTTTGCGGGGAATAAAATGGTTTTTTAAAAATTTCACATTATTCATCGTCTGTAACAAAATTTTCAAACCCCGGGCCCCCCGATTGCAATTCATTGTCAAAAAAACCATGTAACTGGCGAATTCTTGTCGGGTGTCGCATTTTCCTCAAAGCTTTTGCTTCTATCTGACGAATTCTTTCACGGGTAACATTAAACACTTGCCCAACTTCTTCCAAAGTCCTACTATACCCGTCTCTTAATCCGAAACGTAGCATCAAAACCTCCCGTTCCCGTTGGGTTAAACTATCCAAGACATTGCCTATTTTATCACGAAGCAAGCTGAAGGCCGTCATATCATACGGATTTTCAGCATTTTTGTCTTCAATAAAATCTCCGAAACTGGAATCTTCTCCATCGCCAACAGGATTTTGTAGGGAAATCGGTTGTTGAGCCATCTTCATTATGGCTTGCACTCGATCGATGGGCATTTTGATTTCTTTTGCCACATCTTCTGCCGTTGGAGAATGTCCCAGTTCCTGTGTTAATTGTTTCTGCACCTGCATGACCCGATTCAATGAGTCTATCATGTGCACAGGAATGCGAATGGTTCTAGCCTGATCTGCGATCGAACGCGTGATGGCCTGGCGTATCCACCAGGTAGCATAGGTTGAAAATTTATATCCACGACGATACTCAAATTTCTCAACGGCTTTCATAAGTCCCATGTTGCCTTCCTGGATGGAATCCAGAAAGGATAGTCCGCGATTGGTATATTTCTTTGCGATGCTAATGACGAGCCGTAGATTGGCTTCCACCATTGCCCGTTTTGCCTTATAGGCTTCACCCATGTGAAACTTGAATGCTTTTACAATTTCAACCAAACGCTTGGGGTCGACCTCGTGCTTGATCTCAAACTTTTTCAGGGCCTTATTGATTCTATCAATTATTTCTATTTGCGACTTGTCTTCATTTGCTAGAGCTTTACTAGCCCGTTCCAGATCAACATATAGTTGATTAATTTGACGAACATCTGGACGTAATTTTGCAAGTGGTTCTTCGAAGATTTTCATTTTGAAACAAAAACGTTTTAAAACGGTTTTCAGTTGCGTTTGAAATTGTTTCAGCCGTGCTTCGATGGGTTTTATTTTCCCTTCGTCCGCCGTTTCCTTAGCTTCCTGATATGCTTTCCAAGATTCTTTTACCTTCGCAAATAACATTTTGCTATCCTGCACGGCACGAGCTAGCATTGAGTAATAGGCTTCCCGACTCTCTATTTTTTTATCGAGAACTATGCGATCAAATCGTTCCTCTCGGCAGAGTAATTTTTCTGCCAAATCAATTTGAATTTCTGCCGTTAAATGAACAGAAAACAATTCATCCTGTGCACGTAATTCTTCCCTCTCAATTGTTTTGGAAATAGCCACCTCTTCGGTACGCGTAAGTAATGGGACTTGCCCCATCTGGCGGAGATACATGCGGACAGGATCCTCAATATTCTCCCCGGATGGCGAAACAGGTTCTGCCATTTCCTCTTCAACTTTATTCCGATACTGTTCGACCTCCTCAGCATCCAAAATCTCAATGTTGAGATTTTCTAAAATATTGATAATATTTTCAGCTTCTTTTGGATTAGCTAGAGCTCCCGGTAGTGCTTCATTGATATCTTGCAAAGACACATACCCTCTTTGCCGTGCTAATCGTATAAGGGATTGTATTCTTGCATTGGCATCTGCTGCCGACACGATTTCAGGATTGTTTTTTTCGTGTTTTGTCATTATTTTTACAATTAAACAATTTGCGGAGGAAGCTTTAACATTTTACGCAAATTTAGTCTGCATTCCTGTAAGGTTCTTATACTATCGCTTTCGTCAAGAGAAATTTTCCGAAAACTGTCGTTAACTTTATTCATTTCCTCCCCTATGAAATTTGAATGGAGCTTGCGCAGGCATAAGTTCGCAATGGCCAAGTGGTCACACTCTTCGTCGAAATCAGCCAACGAAAAATATATCAAATTCTTTTCATCATTCGAAAATAATGGTGACTCTTCCAACTTAGCAATCCCCTCCCACATATACTCTTTAATTTCATTTAGGACTTTTAGCAATACTTTTCCTTCACGGGATGTTAAATTTTGCAAAAATGGTTGTTCGTAGAAATCCAACATTTGTTTCGCTATTCTATCATTTGACAAAACTATTGCCAACAACTGGCTTTCTGCGGTGGATAATTTTTTATATGGCGTTTCCATTGTCCTATCTGGGACAACCTTTGAGTCTTTAGCAAAAGGCTTTTTCTGCAAAAATGACTTAAAATCTTGAGAAATCGCATGCCTATCAAGGTTTGCTACCGTCGATAGCTCATCCAGGTATGTTTTTTGAACGATGGAAGATTCGGCAACGGAAATTATTTCATAGATCCTTCTAAGCGCTTCCACCTTTTCCTGTGCCGTAATATTTTGATTGACCAACCATCGGTTTGTCAAGAATTCTATCCCTGTTATGCCAGATCGCCGTAGCCTTTGGAACCTATTTTCAAAATCCTCACAAAAATAACTATCCGGGTCATACCCTTTCGGCAGGATGAAAAATTTTACATCCAGTCCAGCTGCCATTGCCATTGCCAACAAACGTTCCGCTGCTTTTAATCCTGCATCATCACCGTCAAGCATACAATTCAAGTGTACGCTATACCGCCGCAAGGTGATCAATTGGGCATCCGTAACGGCTGTACCTTGGGGAGCAATGGCGGTATCGATGCCATTGTCCCAGCAACGCATGGCATCGAACTGCCCTTCGACCATCCAAAAAACACCGCTTGGTTCTAGGTACTGCCGTGCCCTGTTGAGCCCAAATAACATGCTTCCTTTTTGGAAAATTTCCGTTGCTGGAGAATTTATATACTTAGCATCGGCAAAATTATTTCGCTGCCCCATACCATCTACAAATCTCGCCGAAAACCCGACAATCTTTCCTTGAGTATTTCGGATGGGGATTGTTAGCCGTGAATTAAATCGCCCCATAAACCTATGAGGATCGGTTTCATTTTCCTTGGCATAGAAAATCCCGCTAGCTTTTATGGCATCCAAAGAATAGCCGGCTTGGAGTATTTTCTCTATCAGTGCCCTATCATCACTTCCTGCGAAACCTATGCCATTTTCCTTTGCCACGGCCAGAGAGAATTTCCTGTTTTCCACCCAGTATCGTCAAATTTTTTCTCCACAAACATTATTGGCATGAAAATTATTTACGAAAAAATCGCACACCAATCCATGCAATTCAAACAATGTTTTTTTCGCATATGGTTTTATTTCAAAAGTTGCCGATTTTTCAAATTCTAGCGGAATATTAAATCGTTCAGCTATCATTTCAACGGCATCGGAAAATGATACGTTTTCCTTTAGCTGTACAAATCGAAAAATATCACCCGCATTTCCAGAACTAAAACATCGAAACATTTTTTTGGCGGGCATGACGAAAAATGATGGTGTCTTTTCTTGATTAAAAGGGCTCAATCCACGCCAATTAACCCCACATCGTTTCAACGTAACGTATGGCGACACAACATCATAAATATCGACAGAATTTTTTATTTTATCTAGGCAATCGCGTGTTATCATTCCCCGGAAAGTAAATGTTCCATACCTTTAAATTACAAAAAAATTCCCCGAAAAGGAAAAAAATACCCTTCTCCCTTACTTTCTAATCTCAGCCTTGGAAAAACGGCCACATCTTGTCCTCTTTTTCCCTAAACCAAAACTTTTTTGCTGTCTTTCTGTTTATTTCTGCAACCCACATGGTCAAGAACTTTTTGGGAAGATATGACCATTGACCCTAAGACTTATCATCCGGCTCACTATGCTGTGATACTTCACTACTCTATGGATCACTCTGCGGCACTTCATCGCCTTGCGGTATTATAACATTTTTTGCTTTGTTTTTTCGATATGCTATAAGTATTAGTGTGGGTACTATAATGGCGGTAGCTACAGTCGCAATTGCAATAACAGGGTGAGCAGCTGCCAGTGCCCATACAGATTTTCCCAGGGCAACTACCTTGCCCAGCAAGGATGCAGTACCTGTTTCTGTAACTATCGTCTCGGGTATTGTAGCGGCACCCACCGCCGTGCCTATTTCTCCCGCGCCTGCTGCTGCTCCAATGCCTGCCGCTGCTGCTTCGGCACCCACCGCCGCTGTTCCTAGTTCTCCCGCGCCTGCTGCTGCTCCAATGCCTCCCGCTGCTGCTGCGGCAGACACCGC
>JAITIO010000043.1 GCA_031279395.1 Puniceicoccales bacterium
CAATTTTCAATCTACGGGCTATGTTTTCAATTTTATGGCGTCGTTTGTAGGGATTTGGTCGTGGGGGAGCTGGACTTTGCGGCTGTCTATGAAGGGTATACACGGTTCTATTCCTTGCCCTCTCAGCCCTTCCCGGAACCAGTCGAGATGTCATATCACTTATCTACTAACAGATAATTCGCCTTCGGCAGATCTTTTTTAGTAGCTTTCCGGTGCCGACGATGTCATTGACATTTCCAACTGTCAGCGACAATCGCACTGGTCTCCCAAGGCAATTGCAAATGGCAAAGCTTGCCGCCGAGTCCTCCTTTTGTTCGCCCAATGTGCCTGGGAGAAGCACCCCCTTTTCTTAGGCTCGCCGCCGTCCTGTGAACTTTCAAATAGGTTACGTCAACCATCAAGATTTCCGTCTTGCACCTGAACAGTTTTTGTAGGATCTCAGCGAATATCCCCATCCTGCTCCATCGGATGAAGCGGTGATACAACGTTTTGTACGGACCCTATTCCACTGGGGCATCCTTCCATCTTAGACCATTGCGCAGGACATAGGCAATTCCGCCAGAACGTGGCTCCAAACTTCCAGGAAAAAAGATTTCCAAAAAACGGCCCATCAATAGAATTGTCTTGCTTTACAATAGCACAAAAACCGATGAGTTAAAAGGAAATGCACCGCCCATTAAATGCTATTTTCGAATACAATAACCATGGAGACTACGATCGAAACATTTAAAAATTTCCTCAGCGGAACACTTTCCCGTTTCCACTCCATACAGTCCGCCTATTCTGCCATTTGTGCCGCTATGATAGATAAAATAGGCAGAATTATATGGCGTGAAACGTAGGAGTGCAAGTATGCCTCTTAGGGTTATTGCATTTAGTTTCTTTGTCTTCATGTCCAGTGGTGTTTTTTCCCTGTTCCCAGCAGTTTTCTCCATGCGACCTGTGTATCAATTGTAAATATTTTGCCCATTTCATTCTCGGTGTGCTTCCTTGCATACCGTATCACTCTTTTTCTAAGATCTTCTCCCTAGCCACACAGGCAAATATTCTCTCT
This sequence comes from Puniceicoccales bacterium, assembly GCA_031279395.1. GTDB lineage: Bacteria > Verrucomicrobiota > Verrucomicrobiia > Opitutales > JAIRKQ01 > JAIRKQ01. The sequence goes on from JAITIO010000043.1 coordinate 1,055, forward strand.
TACGTACCGGTCAACCGCTGAAGCTTACCACACAAAGCATAAAAAAGAGAAAAATCAAAAGTAGCAACGGCTAAGCAGATAAATAATAGATGGATGGCACGGAATAAAAGTGGTGAAATTTTCCACATCTTCCGGCGAAAGACAAAGTGTGAAATTTCTTGCGAAAAAGATTTCCGCTTTTAGATTTTTTCACACACTTTTGTATAAAATGGAAATTTCTATAGAAAATAGTTTGATAAATGGGGAAAGTATTTTTAAAACAATAGGGAAAGTACTGATCCAGGTACAGTCCAATAGCGCAGGTGGGCAAACTTCACGTGAGATAGATTTTAAGACACTTGCAGAAAGGGAGGCAACTTCGGAGAATTTGGAGGCATTAATAACTTCTCTAAAAGACTTACTACCTGAAGACGTCCAAGCTTTTGCAGATGGGCTGATTGGGCTCGGTCCGGAAGGTGCAAAGCTTTTAGAGTCTTTGATTATAAAAAACAGACTAAACAATTTTGATTTAAATGGTTTTTCACTTTCTGCCTCCCAAGATTTTGCAGATGGGCTGATTAAGCTCGGTCCGGAAGGTATAAAGCTTTTAACAACCTTGATTGAGCAATACAGACTAGAAAATTTTGATTTAAGTGGTCTTCAACATGTCGACTCCATAACTTTTGCAGATAGTCTGATTAAGTGTAGAAAAATCGGCACACAGTGTTTGAAAGCCTTGATTGAACACCGCAGAATACCAATCAATTTTGATTTAAATGGTCTTTCACCTATCGACTCCAAAACTTTTGCGTGCATGTTGATTGAGTGTGGTCCAGAAGGTGCAGAGTATTTAAAGTTTTTGGTTAAGCAAAAAAGACTATCAACTCTTGCTCTAAGTGTTTTACCACATGACGACTTTAAAAATTTTACGAAAACATTGATTGAGTGTGGTCCAGAAGGTGCAGAGTGTTTAAGGTTTTTGGTTGAGCAAAAAAGACTATTCCCTAGTCTAAGAGCTTTACAACCTAACCAATCCCAAGCTCTTACAGCCCAGCTGATTAAGCTCGGTCCGAAAGGTGCAGAGTGTTTAAGGTTTTTGGCTGAGCAAAACAGCCTATTCCCTAATCTAAGTGCTTTACAACCTAAACAATCCAAAACTTTTGCAGATGGGCTGATTCTGCTCGGTCCGGAAGGTGCAAAGTGTTTAAGGTTTTTAGTTGAGCAAAACAGACTACCAACTCTTGTTCTAAGTGCTTTACAACCTAACCAATCCCAAGCTTTTGCAAATAGGCTGCTTAAGTGTGGTCCAGAAGGTGCAAAGTGTTTAAGGTTTTTAGTTGAGCAAAAAAGACTACCAACTCTTGTTCTAAGTGCTTTACCATCTGACCAATCCCAAGCTTTTGAATATAGGCTGCTTAAGTGTGGTCCAGAAGGCGTAGAGTATTTAAAGTTTTTGGTTGAGCAAAAAAGACTACCAACTCTTGTTCTAAGTGCTTTACCACATGACAACTTTAAAGATTTTGCAAAAGCATTGATTGAGTGTGGTCCAGAAGGTACAGAGTATTTAAAGTTTTTGGTTGAGCAAAACAAAGGTTCAGCATCTTTCACAGAAGAAGAATCTCAAGATCTTGCCGAGATATTTATTCATGAAAGTAAATTCGGCATAGAATGTCTAAAGAGCTGGGTTGGAAAAGGCATGTTGCCAAACCTTAAGCTTTGTAAATTAAATGAAGAGGTGTTACTGCAATTTGATCTCAATACACTACCGAAAGAGCAGGTTACAGGATTAGCCAAAGCATTGCTTGATAGCTCGAACCCGTCTGACTTGAGTCTATTGGGAAGATTAATTGAATGGAACAAACTATCTTTTGATCCGAATTTTAAATTGGACATTTCCTTATTACGAACTAACTCCAACGCTTTTGCCGTAGCATTGGCGGGAGGTGGTGCATTTAGTTTAGCCCTACTAGCACAACTAATGGACGTTAGTAAAGGACCAACTCTTGATCTAAGTGATTTATCATATGTAAGCTCCCAAGCTTTTGCAGATAGGTTGCTTGGATGCAGTTCATCGGGTGCGAACTTTTTAGTAGAGCTGATTGAACAAAATAAACTGCCAAATCTTCTATTCCCGGAAGACATGAAAGCTCGTGCCATTAGGTTTAGAGACCTACATTCAACATTTGAAGGCGGAATCAAGAAAGCATTTTTTGGCAAAACCGACAGTATAGATTATAAGTCATGGACTAGTATTCGCACTAGACTACAGGACATGTCCCTAGGGGAAGCCCGTGGGATTTGGCGAACGATTACAAATGAAGTTGCGGTAAATTGTTTCGATGCCGATGGCAATGTGGATGTCGAAAAACTCAAAGGGTGGATGGAGTTTTTCGGGAATGTGGAAACTTTCAGGACCATACCGTACCGTTTTATTCCCATCGTAGAGCTCATGCGTTCACAAATGTATACGGTGTGTGAATGCCTTGTTCTTGACAGAAATGACGTAATGAAACAGTTAAACGCTGCTAACAGTATCACCGTTGGGCAGAATGGACGATTCATTCTGGCTGCTATATCGCAGGGCAGGCAATCACTTTTGAGTCTTACTCAAGCCATACTGGCATCCCTGTTCACTCCCCACAGGCAAAATGGATTAATAGCATGTACGATACATTCTCTCATAAATGCAGAAATCCGAAATCATCCGGAGCGGCTGATACAAATATATATACAGATGTTGAACGGAAACCAGTTCACCTTTCCGAGTGGGTATGTGGTCCTCCAAGAGCAATCAATAATGGATAATTTCATCATCGTTGATTTGCAAAATGGAAAACGAGGGAGAAATGAAATATTTGCGAATATGACAAGTATAGACCCTTCCAAAGTTGCCCAACAACGGGAAATATGGCAACAAGAAGGGATAAGTGTAGAAGCGAAGTATAAACTTAGAATGCCGGTACATAACATAAACGACCTATTGTTTGCCCACCTCTTCCAAAGATCTAACTTTGGAAATTGTGAAGAATATGCGTCCGACTATGGTACTACGCTGATATACGCCGGGCATAGTGAACGTGACGGGCTATTCACGCAGAAAATTCAAGTGGATGAGTCAAACTTTCTGGACGGAATAAAAAAATTAAAAGAACAGGCTGAAACCCAACGACAGAATCTTGGGCACCGTTACATGCGTGTGGTGACAACAAATCACGCAGAAAACATTGACATTGCTGCCCTATTGGCTCTCGACCTGGATAATATGGAAACTGAGAAGGCATACCCAATTGGTGACCGCAATTGGTGCAATAGAATGTCACAAGATATTCCTCGCCTAGCGTTCAGAAAAAAAGGTGGGGAACCTCCAATCTATGAATGGGGAACCTTGCGTGGGCACCTTTTCGATCCGAAAGCTATATCCACGATTCATGTTTTCGATACTAGTATTAAAGTTTTCAGTCCCATCACCACTTGAACCACATAGATTCCATATTTCTCCGCAAATTCGCCACAATTTCAGCCTTTAATGGGCGTATTGTTCCTGTTGGCGGTGAATGTCATAAATCTCACTGAATAAGAGTTGCTCGTTTTTTTCGAAAAAGTCTTTAAAACCAAAGGAACAACTAGACTCATATTCTACTCCCAACGCATCACAAGACTCCCGTGCCCATGAGGTACCACCACGTTTACAAAAAACCGGGAGGACAACGGCGATCACGAAGAATCCATGGACTGGACTTTCGTCACCGAGGATAGCAAAACGAACGTCAACTGGAAACGGACAAATTTGGAAAACCTAGTTTACGAACTGATTAGAGAAGGAGCAGAGTATTGCCGAAGGACTTAATAGGAGCAAAGTAGAAATATGCAGGCATGCCAAAAGATTGATAAATGACAATTTCATCAAAAAGAAAGGTCAAAAGTACGTCTTAGCGGAGTATAATGTCGTAGAAATTACCCCGCCAAAATAATTAGGTTTCGGGCAAAAAGGATAGTATCTGCCTAACCATAACGGCATTTGTTTCATGGGACCTCCCCTAAAAGCGAATTCCTGAAACAATTTGGGGGTAACAACCCGCTAACCCGCTATTTTATCAGGTTTCGCTTTGAAACAAATTCGAGAAAAATATATCAAAATTTCTCAATTTGTTTCATATCACCCTTACCAACGCGAAATTACCAATTTCGCCGCAAATATTCTATGTAATGCAATATTTAATTCCGCAAACATGTAAATCTTTGTAAATTAACAACCAAGACCCATTTTCCACATAAAAATTAGTTGTTCATTGCCTCACATTTGCCTCATTTGCCACGGGATGACCAGCATAGCAAGGCTTCGAAGTGCGATGATCTCTGACCGGCGAACAGCGCAGGCGGGGCATTTCACCCATGGTGTCTAGAATACGCCGAGCAACGTCGAAAATGTTTACTATGATAGCTCCCATGATGTCAAAAATGGACAACTTTGCAAGATTGCAAAACCGTTGCATTTTCGCAGCGACCTTGTTGCTGTTGCGTGCCAATCCCGCTTTACATCGCCCCTATACACCATCTTGCAGCGATCCCAGTCGGCATATTGCCGGGATTCGGAATTGTAAACGCCGGTTCGTGCTAGTAGTCGTAGTAGTGGCTATAGCACGCTCAAACCATACCACATCGCCGATAATTTCGTAAACCAAACGGTTCTTTTTGTCTATGTGCCGCGAGCCCTAATTTCCTTTCCGGTGCCGCAGTCGTTCTGGCTGTCCTAGCCCATAGGAAGGGTGTGCTAGGATATCAACCCGCAGCTCGTCAATTTTTTCCGCTATTACTAGGTTCGAGCTACAAAACTTTTTATTTCCCTATCGAATCGTTTGGTATACTCTGGGCGAAACATATTTTTGACTTTCCTTTTCCCTTGCAGCCTCCTCCCTGAGCTTTCTAAAATGCTCATCAGATTCTTCCTTGGTATTACAAATCGTAGTTAGCCCCGCTGCCGACTCTGCATCCGACTGTCTGGCTATTTCATCGAGGACATCTTCGTTGTAAGTATCGCCGGAACCATCCTGGTAGAAATGGATTTTGGAGAGGTCGTGGCCCCGAGTAGCATGCCAAACCCAGCAGGTACTTGAGAAGGGAGACGTTTTCCTCCTTGGCCCTGGCCCGTACCATTTTTAAAAAGCCCGTTTGGGTATCATCTCCGTCCGATAGGCCGAAAAGTGAAAATGTTGTCGATGAATTCACCATGGCAGTAATGAGACAAAAAAATACGGACCATGTTAAGGAAAAAATAGCATAGGTTTGTCGGTGCTGCCGGTAATAGTAAAATCTCTCCGTTCCAAGCCCTTGCCGTTAGTTTGTTCCCTAGTTTCTTCCCAGTCATCTATTTTTTGCAGTTTTTTCTTCCCTAGTTTCTCTCCTTATACGGGAAGTACTCTGCGATCTGTAGGCGAATGTCATTCCGCTGAGCGAGCAAATCAGCGATGGTGTTTCCCCAGGAAGTTTTTTCATCCTGGGAGGAGTACTCGCCATTTGCTATTCTATCTTTGATGACAGCGATGTGGCTGGTGATGGGGTCGGAGAGGATGGCATACCATCCATAGGCAGCCGCAAAGTTCAGCTCCCCTACGACACAAATCTCCACAAACGATGCCTAAAATTGAAAATATGGTCGGTAAATGGAAGGATTGTCACCCCATCGACGCCCGCTATTACCGCTGTGCTCACACCTCCTTCTCTTCCATCCCCATCGCCTATTTTTTTCTCTTTTATTTGAAAATATGAGTCCTGAGCCTAGGAAAGCACGTATTATGGGTTAATTTTATGGATCGTTTGCTCGCCTATACCTCTGTCGAAGATAACGGTGATGGTTTTGTCATCGGAAGATTTATATTTCCCTATCAGAGCTGGCAATTTTGCCAATACCTCCGTTATTTCCTTGGCGATTGTATCGTTGTCCATGAACGCACCGCCGAACGGGATATTCAACTTGTACCCCAAAGCGTCATTTATGTAATAAAGCTCGAAACGTCCGCTATTGAAACCGTATCCTGCCTGGCCAAATGCTACCAGTGGGCAATTGGACCTATCTTTGAGTAATTCGATAAACTCAGGATCGGTATGGGTGCCAAGAAAACCATCCTTCGAGGAGAAATAATATCCAAACTTGTACATCGCCACGGATTTGTATATCTCCTGAGGAATCGCTATGCCCAATTCTTTTTCAAAGGCATTAATTTCTTCTTTGCTCGCCCGATCAAAGGGCGGAAGTTTTTCCGGTTCACCATAGCCGGGAGGTACTGGCAAAGGTTCCTGTTGTGAATTTGTTTCCATGATGTTTAAATCTTTTAAAATTCATTTAACCATATTTTTACTAATTACCATAAAAATGTCGAACTGCATAGGAATTTTCGACGGTGTGCATGTTCACTACCCATTGCTCTCCCCGTTGGTCCGGTCTTATCACCCGGCCCTGCCTTTTTAGTTCTTGGGCTGCCGCCTGTAACCCGCGTGCCCTTCCTATTGCTGCATCAATTTCAGGCCTTGTTAACCCACATTCCACGTACATGGCTTCCAATGCAGGAAAATCAATGGCCAATTGCTGCCTTAGCATCGAGCAGTTCTTTAATGGATTTCGCCTCGGCGACAATATTGACATACTCAGGTTCTCCTGCTTGAGCTATTCGAGCTATTGAACTAAAAGTACTCCCAGCCTTCAAAATCGACGCATTACACAAGCTCTGCACTTTTTGTTTCAGTTCTGTTATTTCCTCTTGGGTTAAATCATTTTGTTGTGCAAAATTTTTTATATTATTCAAAAGTGAATTGATTTCCCGTAAACGATCATCCACAATGCTAAAGCTGATTGGTTTTTTAATCTGCTCGTCAATTTGTTTGATATGGGTAGCAACTGCCGTGGGAATGGTTGCAGGCGCTGCTGTTTTTACAGATTGTGGTTCCGTGGTAACGGCTGGTTTAGGGACCTCACTGCTCGCGGGTACCTCGGGATTAGTTTTGCTAACTACTTCCGCAGGTTGTGGTTTACCGTTGAGCCATAATAGAATGTCATCTATCAAGGAAATAGTCTGCATCCACTTAGCAATTTTGGTCTGTCCTGGGACGTTAGAATAATTTTTTTTATTCGCTATCAGATTTTCGCGCAACTTCTGCACTTTTTCATTCAAATTTTCATTCAAATTTGCTATTTGTTCCGTAGTTAAATCATTTTGTGTTACAAATTTATTTACTTCTCTCAGAAATTCGCAGAATTCATCATGATTCGTAATGTTTTGTCTACTATATTCGTCAATTCGTTTGGCATAATTGGCAACTGCCGTGGGAATGGTTGCAGGCGCTGCTGTTTCGGTAACGGAGGTCTTGTGGCTAGGTTCGCTAGCTACTTTCGCAGCAATGGTAGAAGATTCCATATAATTAGGATTAGGCGGCATTTTCTGCATTTGTTCCGAGTTTTTTGCATCAAACAGATTACCCTCATAGGTATAATCACCAGCCCAAGTAACAGGTGTCTCATCTGAATCATCATCGACAAATTCAGACATCTTTTGCTCCGATTCCGATTTCTGTTCGTTAAATTTTTCACATTTAGTCTCCACATCTTTGATTTTTTTGTCAAGATCTTTTCCCTGATTGTAAGAAAACTTGACCACTTCACAGGACCGGCCCTCTAGTGAAGTGTCGATTGTAATGGTAATTTGCGTCCATTTAAACCAAAGGAATGTTTTAGCTTCTGCTTTCAGCGTGCATTCACGGCCATTTACTGTTATCCTTATCGTGTCAGACTTTTTCACTTTCGATGCACTAACTCGCTCATGCAAATTTGTGATCTGCTGTTTTACTGTACCCATATGCAGAATAAATGTGATGTTTTTTACAATTTTCGCAAGAAAACATTACAAGAATCGCAAACAAAAATCTGCATCATGGGAGATTGCCATTCTTTCCTTATGGGGCCTAAGCCTAGGGGTTTTGTTTGATCATTTTTTGTAAATTTTCTATGATATGCCTTATGGAAAGGTCATGTTCCATTGCGCTTTCAACGGTCTTGCACGCATGAATAACCGTACCGTGATCCCTCCCTCCAAACTCACTCCCAATGTCTACCAACGAACGGTTGGTCATTAGTCTGCACAGGTACATCGCAATTTGTCTAGGGAATGCAATATTGGCCGGCCGCTTTTTCCCCGTAATATCGTCTAGGGATAATTTATAGTAGGCACAAACTTTTCGTCGGACCGCTTCTATGGTGATCTCGATGGTTTTTTCTTCGAAAAACAAGTCATGCAGAATATGTTCTACCAGTTCGGAATTAATTGGAGCTTTGGTAATGGAAAGGTAACTGGAAATCCTATTCAAAGCTCCTTCTAGCTTTCGCACATTGCTCGAGACCCTGTTGGCTAACATCTCAATTATATCATGGGAAAGTTCAAGATTCATGGCGGTCGCTTTCTTATCAAGAATTGCAATCCTTGTTTCCAAATCTGGTGCCTGAATATCTGCCACTAATCCCCACTGAAACCGGGAAACCAATCGATTTTCCAGCCTGGCTATTTCGGAAGCCGGACGATCACTGCTCAGAATAATTTGCTTTTGCGCTTCAAACAATTCGTTAAAGGTATGGAAAAATTCTTCCTGTATGCGTTCTTTCCCGGATAGAAAGTGCACATCGTCGATCAGTAAAACATCCACGTAGCGATACTTTTTCCTAAACGCACCCAAACTGTTTTTTTGCAGTTCGAAAATAAATTCGTTGGTAAACTTTTCCGTAGACGTATAGACCACGTTTATCTTTTTATACTTGTTCAAAACACTATGCGCTACCGCTTGCATCAGATGGGTTTTCCCGAGACCCGTGTCCCCATATAGAAACAGCGGATTGTAAGCACGCCCGGGGGTATTGACAACGGCCGTACAAGCCGCGTGAGCCATCTGATTTCCAGATCCTACGACGAAATTTTCAAATGTATTTTGTTTGTTGAGTGTAATGGGCATTGTCCCATTGTTTTGAGCACCCGACATATTTTTTTTCTGTTTTTGAGATGTGCTGGAAATTTCTTTGGGAACTTGCAGTTCTTTATCCTGCACACGAAATAAAATTTTTATGTTACGCCCCGCTTTTTGGCATAAATTTTTTGCCATTATGTCTAGGTAATTTTCCTGTAACCAAATGGCGGTGAAATCATTCATTACCCCAAAAACAATGGCGTTTGATGTTTCTTCGACAACATACAATGGCTCAAACCACGAACGAAAAACGTCATGGGGAAATACTTCCCTAAGATTATCGCGAACAGCTTTCCAGAGTGTAGAATTTGTGGTAAGACTTGCATTCATATTGGGAAGTGGTTAAAAGTTGTTCACAAAATTATGGGCATAAATTTTAGCCCCCACCTAAAGGTTTTCTTTGAAAAAGCAAAATTAATTTCTGACATATTTTTGTCTAGGCCTAGAATAAAACCCCTTTGTTTATGCCGATTTAATCGGCAAAGTCTGCAAACCAATCCCCAATAAAATTTAAACATCGTCGCTATAATTTGCTTGAACGAAAGAAAATCAAGAAGAAGAAATTAACAAGTTATTCACATTACAATGTGGACAATACGTAGAAACTTTTAGTAAAGAGATCATCATAAAAAATCTTAACTTTATTCCACCTTGGGGAAATTTTTTGCAGAAATTTTCGTTACTAGTGGGAAAATTTTCCATATTTTGATTAATCCAAAAACTTTAGATTGCCGTTGAAAAAATTTTCCCTAAAAGTATTTGCTCAATCCATGAGTAAGGAATTTGGGCAACAGTTTGTCGAAGCTAGAAATGCACGGGGCATTACATTGGAAAAGGCTTCCGAAGAAACAAAAATTAAATTGGAATATCTTGCCGGCATAGAAAACGGAGAATATGATTTCAGTTTGCCCGACATTTATCTACGAGGATTTATCAAAATTTATGCTAGGTACTTGAAGTTGGATGTCGATGTTGTCATGGCAGGTTGTCCCATAGAGGAATTTGAAGTTTTACATTCCAAATGTGTTAAAAAGATTGCGTATAATACATTAATTGCCAATGAAAAAGAACGGGAGGACGGATCGGATGTTGGAATAAACGATACGATACCCTTTTCAAAAAATTTTAAACAGCTTGGGGAAAAATTTAAAACTGTTGTTCAACACAGGTATTTTATCAAGATAGCATCCGGTTTGCTGATCGTTATTTTGGTATTTGTTTTTTCCAAAGCATTCTCCTCCAAAACAGGATATGCCAGAATTCACTCCAAACGGGTTGACAAAATACTAGACTCAACGAACCAATCTGTGTTATCATTGATTCCAACGGGGAATGTGAAAGTTGTTGTTCGCTCCAAAGCATCCGGGGAAAAAATTTTTGTGGGTAACTTGGAATCAGGTGAGGTAAAAAAAATAGTTTACTCGAATCCCGTCCAAGTTTTCTACGATAATGGTGAATTTTTACTGATTAAACAGGCGAATGGAGAGCAGCTATATCCTCAGCCTGGACGTGGTGGAATAGAAATTAAATAGGTGTTGGTATGAAAATTTCAATATTTGGTGCTGGGGCCTGGGGGACAGCCATGGCTTGCTATTGCAGGACAATTGGCCATGACGTTGTTTTAGTTCCTAAGTTTGAGGAACAGGCAGATAAGATGGCAAAGTTTCGAGAAAATGTTGATTTTCTCCCCGGAATCAAATTCCCAGATGGCATAAACATAACCGTAAATATCGATATACAAAATACGGATTTGGCATTTTTAGCATGTCCGGCAGTGGGAATGGAAGATCTCTGTCTAAGCTTGGGTCGGGCATCGGAAGACGTAAAAAAGCTCCCCCTGCTTGTTTCCCTATGCAAAGGTATACAGAATGAAAATTCGGAGACCGCTTCCGATCTAATTACAAGAATGTTGCCAAATTTTGAGCATGGTGTGCTTGCGGGTCCAACAAATGCGAAAGAAATAGCGGAAGGAAAACATGCGGCCATGGTTTTAGCTACGAACTCGAAAAATATCTATGAGATACAAAAAGCATTAAACTCCAAACAGATACGAATTTATAGTGGTAGCGATGTAAAGGGAGTCGAATTGGGGGGATGTCTAAAAAATGTCTATGCGATTGGGGCAGGTGTTTGCGATGGCCTAGGGTTTGGTGACAATGCTAGGGCTGCCTATTTAACCAGGGCATTGAAAGAATTGGTGACAATCGGCACATCTCTTGGAGGACAAACGGAAACTTTCTATGGCTTGAGTGGATTTGGCGATTTCATCGCCACGTGCATGGGAGCATGGAGCAGAAATCGTACATTTGGGGAAAGGGTAGGAAAGGGGGAGACTGTGGATGAAATTTTTGCGACTCAAAAGGCTGTCGTCGAAGGGTATAAGACCGTGAAAGCCTTTCATTTCATCTGCGAAAAAAAGAACATAGATACTCCGATCATGTCAGCAATTTATTCCGTCCTGTATCTAAACGTACCTCTTCAAAAGTGCATAGAAGGTCTGCTCAATCGCTCGTTAAAATCAGAATAGAGTGATTCATGTCGCAGCGAGTAAACATTCTGATAGTAAAACCATCCAGCCTGGGTGATATTATCCATGGGTTACAAGTAGCTGCAACCATAAAAAAATGCCTATCAAACATATCAATCGACTGGGTTGTGCGAGACTGTTTCATCGATGTGGTGAAATCTTCTAGATTGGTCGATAAAATTTTCGTATTTTACCGGGGACAGGGTCTGCGAAAATTTATAGATCTCATGTCGAAGATTAGGAAGCAACACTACGACTATGTCTTCGATATGCAAGGCCTGGCGCGCAGTGGTATAATGACATATTTTTCGCGTTCCAATAGAAAAGTTGGCCGATCGGATGCCAGGGAGTTTTCGTGGATGGCATACAACAGAAAAATTCCACTCCCCAAGGTGGGGAAGCGACATGCTCTGGATATTTTGTTGCAATTTTTGCCAGAACTAGGCTTGGAAGCAAAACTACAAGGGGAATTAAAATTTTCAACATCTCCAAGCAACATGGCAAAGGATATTTTTTTCAACGATAGGCATGAGAAATGCAAACTGATTTTGCTATTTCCAGAAAGTAGGCGGAAAAAGAAGGAATGGCCGTATTTTAATCCATTGGTAGATGCATTGGGCGAAAAATTGCCCACCATGCGAATTGTTGTTCTGGCACAGCGATGGATCAATGTGACGTCTACATTGCCAAATGTCTATAACCTATCTGCACGGACGTCGATGGATGATCTCATTTATTTGGTACAGAATTCTACGCTGGCGATTGCAAATGATAGTGCCCCCATACATTTGGCAGCAGCGTTATCAACCTCCGTCATTGCACTGTTCGGATCGACGGATCCCCAAAGGTTTGCTCCCTATCCCGTCGGTTCGGAACATAATGTGGTACTTCAAGCTAAGGACAAAAAGTTGTCTTCCATTAGCGTTGAAGATGTCATGGACCATGTCCTGCGCATCATATAATGGGGAGAACCTTTAACCAAGTTCCGAGCAGATCTTTATTTCGTCCATGGTACTTTTTAAATGGTAGTGGTTGGTATGGCATAATTTTTGCTAGTTTGTTTCCATGGCAGAAAAATCTTCGTCGGAAAGAGGACACGAACAGCCAAGCAATCATCCTGGGGAAAAGGACGTTATCCAGCATGCCGAAGAGCAAAAGGCAAGCGATGGAAACTTGGACAAAGAGTTGGATAATGCTGTGAAAGATTTAAAAAATCAACTGGCAGACAAGCAAAAGGAAGCGGATAGTTACAAAAATTCTATGTTGCGGGCATTGGCTGACTTTGAAAATTATAAAAAACGGACCCAGAAGGACTTTTTCGAGGTGCGGAACAATGCCATCGCAGGCGTTTTGGAAAGTTTATTGCCTATTTTGGATAACTTCGAGCTTGGTTTAGCTGCTGCTCATCAGCACGGAAGTGATAAGATCGTCGATGGGTTTAAAATGATTTTTGCGAGCTTTAAAAATTTACTGGCTGCCCATGGTGTCCAGGAAATTTTCCCATTGAATGGAAAATTTGACATGCATTTTCATGAATGTGTAGGGCGGGTGATGGACAATACGAAAGAAAATGATACTGTCATTTCCGTTGACAGAAAGGGTTATAAACTCAATGATAAACTATTGCGTCCGGCTGTGGTAACAGTTTCATATCACGAAGAGTAAGATAAAGAATCAAAGCAAAAATGGGAAAAACTGACTATTACGATGTCCTTGGAGTGTCAAAAAACGCTTCCGAGGAAGATATTAAGAAAGCCTATCGTAGGATGGCGGTGAAGTACCACCCGGACAAAAATCCAGGGGATAAGGTCGCCGAAGAAAAGTTTAAAGAAGTTGCCGAAGCATATGAAGTTCTGAGAGATAGTGACAAACGTGCCGCCTACGATAGATATGGACACAGTGCTTTTGAACAGAGAGGAGGACAAACCGGAGGATGGGGATCGGGAGGACATGATCCCTTTGATATATTTCGCGATGTGTTTGGGGGAAATGGTTTCGATGATTTGTTTGGGTTTGGTCGCCATGGATCTTCCGGTGAATCAAGAAGACAGGCGGGGAGCGATTTACGCTATAATTTAAAAATAACACTCGAAGAGGCATTCCACGGTACAGAAAAAACTATAAAATATAGCAAGCATGTGACATGTGCCAAATGTAATGGCAGTGGAGCTGCCTCCGGATCGAAAAAGGTCACCTGCAAAACCTGTGGAGGAACGGGTGTGTTTTCCATGCGCCAAGGCTTTTTTAGCATGCAACAAACTTGCCCCGATTGCCATGGTGCCGGGACGAAAATTGAAACCCCATGCCGCAATTGCAAAGGGACTGGTCGAGTAATGGAATCGTGTACAACGAAGGTCAAAATCCCCACAGGAATATTCGACGGAGCCAGTTTGCGAATGAGAAGTATGGGGGAAGCTGGTGCGAATGGTGGGCCCAATGGAGATCTATACGTAGCAATCTATATCATAGAAAATGAACGTTTCGAACGCCATGAGAACGACCTATACTGTACCAAAAAAATTCCATTTACCACAGCGGCTCTCGGTGGAGAAATCGAAGTCGAAACCATAGATGGGCAGGCAAATCTTAAAATTCCAGCCGGAACGCAGTCGGAAACGATGTTTCGCATTAAGGGACAGGGAATGCCAGATCTAAATCGTCCAGGGAATCGAGGTAATCAATACGTAAAGATTACCATCGACGTCCCGACAAAATTATCCCGAGAACAGAAAGAAAAATTGCAGGAATTCGAAAAGTTGTATAATATGAAAAGTGGTGGATTTTTTCAAAAGTTTAAAGAAAAATTTGAATCACTATGATAGCACGGGAGTTTTTCGAAACAGACGAATCGGGAAAATTTGTCGAACATTTTAGATTGGATGAAGATCCTGTCCTTTGGTTGAAAAAAATAAATTTCGCCATTTTGGACATGCTCAGTGTATCTAGAGGGATAAAACAAAATATCCCTCCAGGGTGTTACGTTGGGAGGGATGTCTTCATACATGAATCGGTACGACTACCGCCGATTTGTGTCATAGAAGGCCCAGCCTACATCGATGAAGGGACTAACATTCGCCCATTTGCCTATGTGAGGGAAAATGTAATTATCGGTAAAAATTGTCTAATTGGAAATTCCTGTGAATTAAAAAATTCCATACTTTTGCATAATACGCAAACGCCGCATTTTAATTATGTGGGAGACTCTGTTCTAGGAAATTTTGTACATCTTGGGGCCGGTGTAATTTTGGCAAATTTGAGGCTAGACGGGAAGAATATTGTCACCCATTATAATGGGGAGCGAGTTGAAACGGGTATGAAAAAAGTCGGAGCAATCATCGGAGATCATTCCGAAATTTCCTGCAATTCAGTGATTAATCCGGGAACCATTTTGCCAAAAAATTCAATGGTAATCAATGGACAGGCAAGAAAGGGTTAAAGTTCCGAAAAAGTAATTAGATAGATGCATTTTCCCCTGAGACATTCAGGGCCATTTGGTTTTTACTGAAGGAGGAAAAAAAGGATGGACAAAAGGGAGAGAAAAAGATAGGTAAGGGTGGAAATGGACAGCTAAATTGAAGAAATTGAAAGGTCCGAGGAGCGTCTCCGGAAGAGGATATGACTTGGTATCGGTGATGAGCCTGATGTTGGCGGCACTGATGGCGATCAGAAAATCCTGCAACGGATAAACATCCTAGGGAACAAATGCATGGAAGAAGGCAAAAGAGTCCCGAGGATTCCCAAAAGGAACCTTCTTGTGTGGCGATGCTATCCAATTTACTGCGGTGGACAGATGCTAAAATGTTTGAGTAGGTTTTCGGGAGATATGTCTCCGATCGCAGCGAATGTGTTATGGTTATTATACTCAAAAATGGCATTTGATAGATAGTCCATTCCTTCTTAACTGCTACCTTTTTATATGTTTCTATCAAGTAAAACAACCATAAAATCGCAGGCTGATTTGTCAAAACACCCAATTCAGTGTCCCATTGGCGGGGAAACTTATGTGTAAAAATACGCCACATCCCCTTTCGTTTAACCACGACCAAATTGCCATGGCAGTATTTTTAACCCTTTTCGGATGGAAAACAAGAAATTAAAACTTTTCATAAAATCGTTTTCTTTTGAAAAAATTTTTACACAACGTGCACTCTATAGTCAAAAAAGGAGAAATATGGCCATTGATACGACGGAAATATCCCATTATCTTTTTGGGCACTATTGTAAAGTGAAGTAACCATACATGAAATTTAATGTTTATAGGTATCGTGGAGACGCAGCAAACCCATGACCTTGAATTTGCCGACAACAGTGTCATTTGCCATTACGGGAAGAACGGATATTTGTGACGGACCACTCTCCATGATCTGTAGTGCTTCGCCGACATAGCTGTCGACATCTATGTATTTGGGAGATGATGTCATTATGTCTTTTGCCATAATCCTTTGGAAAGATTCATCTTCCTTCAAAGAACGGCGAATGTCACCTTCCGTTACCAGGCCCGATAAAATATCATCTCGATCTATTACTAGAGCTGCTCCCAGTGGAAACTCCGTCATGGCGATTACAATTTCGCGCAGGGTGCTGCTGGATTTTATAACGGCACAGGACGGCAGGGGCGACATCACATCTTTTACCTTTAGGAGAAGGTTCCTTCCAAGTTGTCCGGCGGGATGAAAAGTTGCAAAATCTTGCTTGGAAAAAGACCGGCGGGACATTAATTCGGCTGCGATGGCATCTCCGATGGCCAAACTGACGATGGTACTGGTCGTGGGAACCATTTGCAAAGGATCCGCTTCCTTGGCAAAGGAAATATCGATTACAACGTCGGATGATTTGGCAATAGGGGAACTAGTATTTCCCACGATGGAAATTATCTTGGACTCAAATTTTTTCAAAACTGGAATTAGGCAGAGAATTTCATCCGTGGTACCGCTTTTTGACAGTAAAAGCGTGGGATCGCCGGGAGAATAAACCCCCAAATCCCCGTGGGCTCCTTCAGCGGGATGTAAAAATACGGAGGGTTGTCCGGTGCTGGTAAAGGTGGCAGCTATCTTTTTAGCGATATGTCCCGATTTCCCCATTCCACAAATAATGGTTTTTCCTCTATGATTTAATAAAATTTCAATCGCTTTGCTAAAACCTTCATCCAAAATTTTGGAAGCATGTCCTATGGCATAACTTTCTGCCACTAATAAATCTTTTGCTGCTGAAAACATTTTAAAAATCTCATAAAAAATAATACCCTTAGGGCGAGATAAATATGCTTAAATGTGTTTAAAAGAAAAGATTTGACTTTCAATTTATGGAAAAGTATTTTAGTTGGGATGGTGGTCATCGAGAGGTTTTTTCGTAAGTTATGTAACCCATTCTTGGTGAGTGTATCCGTGGGATTGCTTGTTGGATGTGGTACCATTGACAGTAGAATATCGAAAAAGGATGATGTCTTTTGGGACCCACCAGCTAAAGAAAGTCAGGCGAAACAACGACAATTGCAAAAATACAGCAATACCAATTTTATCCCGGACTTATCTGTTCCGATATTAGATCTACCGATGCTGCTCGACATTGCATTTGAAAATAATCCATCCACGAAGAAAAGTTGGCAGGCGGCTCGCATAGCAGCAGCACAGAGCGGAAAAGCAACTAGTATTTTTTTCCCGAAAGTAACAATGTCCGGTATGGCTGAGAAATCGGAAACAAATACTCCCGGATTGAAAAATTCTGCAACGGCATTTTATCCGGCCATTGAAATACAATATTCCATCTTCCAATTCGGAGGACATACCAGATATGCGGATGCGACCAGACAACTGCTCTATGCTGCAAATTATCAGTATAATCGGGCTCTGCAAACTTTAGCATATGAAGTTCAGAGATGTTATTTTGCGTTGAGCTCCGCAGAAGAAATAGTCGAAGCAAGCCAAAGAAACTTGGACGATGCATTTGTAGCATACGATGCCGCCTTCATAAAAAACCAGGCTGGATTATCCAACATACAGGATTTTTTACAGGCGAAAGCCAACAGGTCACGTGCGGAATTTGACCTTGAAAATGCCCAAGCACGCGTCGAGCTAGCCCGGGCAAACTTGGCAACTGCAATAGGAGTACCAGTTTCCAAAACCATACGAATCGTTCAATCCAATGATGAAGATGACATTAACGACTTGGGTATTGATGTCCAAGATTTAATAGCTAGAGCAATGCAAACACGGCAGGATCTATTGGCTCAATGTTCGATTATCACGGCAAAAAAGGATATGGCGTGGACTAATTCCTCAAAACTGTTGCCTGAATTGGTTATCGGTGGGATTGGCAATAGGAAGTGGTTCCGCGGTGAAAATGAACATTTTAATAACTTTAATATCTATGCATCCCTGCGATGGACCATATTCGATGGATTTAATAATATGTACGATATTATTGAAGCACGGGCTGCCTTGAAAAGTGCTGAACAGGAACTAAAACGAATGCAGCTATCCATCGCTTCCGATGTTTGGGCAAAGTATTATGCGTTCAAGTCCGCTATAAAACAGCTTAGTGCTGCGAGGAACCATGAACAATTTGCTCAAGAATCCTTTGATTCTATTATGATAGCATATAAGGAAGGACTTTCTTCATTTGGTGATCTAATGGCAGCGCAAACGCAATTGGCATCGGCCAGGAAAGAGACTGTGATGTCGAAAAATAATTTGGCAGTGACGGTGGTTGATTTAGCCTATGCCGTAGGAATAGTAAATTTTGAGAGTAAAAATAATTAAAAATAAAAATAATATACAACAATAGTTAATAGATAATGAAAGTTTTAAAAAATTTTTATGTGTTAATCGCATCGATGTGCCTGATGTTTATCGGTGGATGTGGACGGGGAAAACAAGCAGTACGTCCTCCGACGCCGGTGATATCAGCAAAGGTGACAGTAGCGGATCTTCCTCTTTACATCGAAGCCATCGGAAGTTGTGTAGCATACGAATCGGTTTCCATTGTCCCTCAGGTTAGTGGTCAAATAGTCGCCGTAAACTTTAAGCAGGGGCAAAAGGTAGAGGTTGGTGATCCTTTGTATGCGATAGATTCTCGCATATACGAAGCAAATTTGAAGAAGGCGGAATCTCAACTGATGGCAGCCAAAGCGAAGCTGAAGGTTGGTATTGCACAACTGGAACGTTCAAAAGTGCTGGTCCCGCAGAATTATATTGCCCAGCAGCAGTATGAAGCATATGAGACACAAGTGGAACAGGATATCGCCGATGTTGATGTGAAAAGTGAACAAGTTGCACAGGCAAAGATCGACATGGAACACTGCAACATAGTATCTCCCATAGGTGGTATTGCCGGGGCATACCTGGTGGATGTTGGAAATATCGTTGGGGCGATGTCCATCGACAAACCGCTGGTAACCGTAGAGAATGTTGATCAACTGTATGTTGAATTCAACATATCCGAGAATGATTTCTACGATTTACAAAGGTTTTTCAACCTCGAAGAAGGAAGTTTAAAAATGGAAGTTTCTCCGATTTCGAACGATGATGTCAGGGGGGAAGCATATGTCAACTTTATCAATAATTCCATAGATAGAAGGACGGGGTCCATAAAGCTGAGGGCGTTGATGGAAAATCCAGAACATAAATTTTGGCCAGGTCAGTCCGTGCGTACCAAACTTTTGCTAGCCGTAGTAAAAAATTCGGTTTTAGTCCCCGCAGAAGCCGTAAAACTTGGACAACAGGGCCGGTACGTTTTTGTAATCAAAGAAGACAAATCGGTGGAATTTCGACTGGTGGAGATCGGACAAATACACGGCGACATGCTGGTGATTAAAAATGGAGTTTCCGAGGGAGAAACCATAGTCATGAGAGGACAATTGATGTTGGCTCCTGGAATGAAGATTGTAGAAATGCCCGATACGCAGCCCAACTCTTTTGGGGAAAATTTAGAAAAAAACAGAAAAATTGCGGAGAAAAATCCAACGACCAAGTAAATATGGAAAGTATATCTGAACCTTTTATTAGACGTCCAGTTTTGACGGTTTTGTTGACTTTGATGCTGACAATTGCTGGCATATTTTCCTATCGGGCGATGCCGGTTAGTGATTTACCCGCCGTAGATTACCCAGTCATACAGGTACGAGCCATGTTCCCTGGTATGGATTCCACAACGATGGCAGCAAACGTTGCATCCCCCTTAGAGAAAGAATTCATGAAGATTCAAGGACTCGAAATGGTCACATCTTCAAGCTCCCAGGGTGGCACAAGGATTGTTTTACAATTTTCGCTAGACAAAAGTATTGATGGAGCGGCCATCGATGTGCAATCTGCTATTTCTAGGGCAACTGGTTCTCTTCCGAGGGACATGCCAACCCCCCCGGTGTTTGAAAAAACAGATCCCAACAGCCAACCAATTTATTATTTGGTATTGACGAGCGATACGATAACCAACGGAGACCTTTATGATTATGCATCGGATCAAGTTGCGCAGCGCATAAAAGTTATTAAAGGAGTGTCGGATGTTACCGTCTACGGTGTCCAAAGAGCAGTAAGAATATTGGTAAACAATGAAAAACTTTACAGCCGAGGAATAACCGTCGATGATGTTATAAAAGCTGTCCAGGCGGGGACGGTTTCCTTATCTACTGGACAGCTAAAAGATGCGACCAAAACACTCGTGATAAAGCCAAATGGTCAGTTGGAAAATGCAAGTGACTATTTAAATCTGATTGTGGCGTATAGGAACGATGCTCCAATTTATTTGAAAGACATCGCGGAGTGCATCGACAAGTTGGAAACCGACGATTTTTCCGCCAGTTTCTGGCAATCTGGCCGTGAAGGGAGTTACAATGCATCCGTAGTCCTTGCAGTTTCCCGTGCCGCGGGAGCAAATGCCATAGAGTTGGCAAAAAGAATCAATGAGCTGCTACCAATTTTTAAAAAACAGATCCCCGCGTCTATCAATTTGATAAAAATGTATGATAGGTCTGAGTCCATAATAGAATCCATAAAGGATGTAAAGCAGACATTGGTAATAGCATTTGTTTTAGTCGTCGGTGTAATTTTTCTGTTTTTTGGTCGGTTTACGGAAACGATTATACCAATCATCGCACTGCCTTTGTCCCTATTGATTACATTCATTGTCATGCGGGTGTTGGATTACTCCATCGACAACTTATCCCTCATGGCTCTGACCCTTGCCGTTGGTTTCCTCGTGGATGACGCCATCGTGTTTTTGGAAAACATGATACGAAGAATGGAAGATTTTGGCGAAAGTCCCCTAAAGGCATCCATTGAAGGAGCAAAGGAGATTAGTTTTTCGATCCTATCGATGACATTATCTCTTGCGGCTGTTTTTATCCCTCTTGTTTTCATGCCTGGACAGATTGGACGGGTATTTAGAGAATTTTCCGTAACAATTGTGGTGGCCATTTTGGCATCCGGTGTGGTTTCATTGACATTGACACCGATGATGTGTGCCCGGATGTTGAAACCAATAAAAAAGAAAAATAAAATAAAACTAGGAATAGCATCCCATAAATTGGAGCATAAATTTCTGAAAGTTTATGGCAAAGCACTTGACTGGTGCATTGCCCATAAAAAGTCGTCAGTCATAGTTTGGATAATAAGTTTGTTGGGAACATTTCTGACATTCGCAGCTTTACCGAGAACATTTCTGCCGGAGGGGGATAGTGGTAACATAATGGGTATGTTTATTGCCCAGGAAGGGACATCTCCTGCCCAAATGAAAGGATATCAGACGCAAATTGAAAACATTTTAAGAAAAAATCCCTACATGGATAAAACAATGTCTGTGGCAGGTCTAACGGGGATGTTACCTGGCAACCAAGGATTGGCAGTTTGCGTATTGAAGGATGGAAAACGTCCCAAAATTCAAACCGTATCACAGATGTTAATGCGTGATTTGTACGCTGTTCCGGGTGTATTGGCATTTGTTCGTCCGATGCCAACCCTATCCGTAAATACCGGAGCCGTAAGTGCCAGCCAAGGTAAATATGCCTATGTCCTATCGGGAATGGATACGGATGCACTATATAAATGTGCGGGAGAGCTCGTGGGGACAATGAGGCAAAATCCAGGTTTTATCAGTGTGTCAACGGATATGTTGATCAATAGTCCTCAGGTTACCATAGACTATTTACGGTCCCAGGCGGCACGCTATGGGGTAAATGTGTATTCCATCGAAAACATGCTGAAGCAGGCCTATTCTGGAAATTATTGCTATCAAATTAAAACACAGACCCGCCAATACAAAGTCATCGTTGAAAGCGATGATATTTTTCGTCAAAATTCTGATGATTTAAATTCCTTGTATTTTCGAAGTGATGGTGGGGAGCTATTGCCATTTAAAACCGTCGCAACGGCAAAGGAAACACTGGGACCAACCCAGGTAAATCATATGAAAAATCTTCCATCGGTTTCCATATTTTTTAACCTGCACCCTAAATATCCCATAGGGGAAGCCATAAAATTTGTAACGCAAACGGCTTCTAAAATCATTCCGAAACATATCATCGGATCTTTCGAAGGGGAAGCTAAAACATTTAGGGAAATATCTTCGAGCATAATGGTATTACTAGTTCTTGCGATATTCGTGATGTACATAATTCTAGGAATTATGTATGAGAGCTATATTCATCCATTGACCGTACTGTCAGCATTGCCAGTAGCGATGGTCGGTGGACTCCTGACATTGATAGTCTTTCGTATGGAACTGTCGTTGTACGGATTCATAGGGTTGTTCATGTTGCTGGGCATAGTCAAGAAGAACGGAATTCTTATGATTGATTTCGCCATTGCTCGTCAGAAAGAAGGCATGAGCAAAGAAAAAGCTGTCCGTACGGCATGTCTGGAGAGGTTTCGCCCTATTATGATGACAACGTTGGCTGCCGTAATGGGCCAAATACCGTTAGCTGTAGGGTGGGGAGCCGATGGAGCTTCTCGGCGGCCCCTTGGTCTATGTGTAATTGGAGGTTTGGTAATTTCGCAGATAATAACGCTATTCATACTTCCTGTAATTTACCTATACTTCGAAGATTTTCAGGAAAAAGTCTTGGACAAGATTCCATTTTTTGCTAGAGACATAAGGGAGGATGCTTCCTAGTCTATTGATAGTCGATGATGAAAAAAATACCCGTGATGCACTGGGGCAGTTGCTCAACGATGAATATGAAGTTTTCTTTGCGACAAACTTCAATGAAGCTGTCAACCTGATGAAGAATGAAAAATTTGATATCATTTTGACAGATTTGCGCATGGCAGGAAAGAACGGAATGTTTGTCGTCGATGAGGCTTTGCGTAGGCCGTACGGTCCCATATGCATAATGATGTCAGCCTATGGATCGGTGGAAACGGCGGTGGAAGCAATTAAGCACGGGGCCTATGACTTTGTGACTAAACCATTGGATTTTGAAAAGTTGGAAATGCTAATGCGGCGTGCACTTGTAAACAGAAACAATCAGCACAGTAAAAAAGGTGTTCTCGGTGACATTTCACCAACAAAAAAAAATGCTTCCTCGAGCAATTCATTTTCGCCGGATATGATAGTGGGGAAATCCAAAGCGATTACGGATCTTTTGGGAAAAATAAAGAAAGTTGCTCAGTCTAAGGCAACGGTCCTCCTGGAAGGGGAAACGGGAACGGGTAAAGAGCTGTTTGCGAATGTTGTCCACTATTTTAGCAGGCGTGCTTCCAAACCTTTTATTGCCATACACTGCGCCAGCCTGCAAAAAAGTCTGTTAGAAAGTGAGTTGTTTGGGCATGAGAAGGGTGCCTTTACCGGTGCAGATAGTAGGCGCATCGGGCTATTCGAATCGAGCAATGGGGGGACGATTTTTTTCGATGAGATTGGAGAAATCGATATTCAAACCCAAATAAAACTGCTGCGTTTTTTGGAGACCAAAACTTTCAATAGGGTGGGTAGTTCCGAAAACATTTCCGTCGATGTTCGCATTGTTTGTGCAACCAATCGAAATCTCCAAAAGCTCGTTGACCAGGGGCTATTCCGCGAAGATTTACTCTATCGCCTAAATGTTGTTACCATAGAATTGCCTCCTCTGCGCAGGAGGATGGAAGACATTCCATTGCTCCTCGACCATTATATTGAAATTTTCGCCCAATCGAACGATCTCCATAGGGTCGAAATTTCCTCCGAAGTGATGAAAATATTGATAACATATAAATGGCCAGGAAATATACGAGAATTGCGAAATTTTTGTGAAAGCGCTGTGATTTTTTACTCGGGACAGGCTTTGCAAGTTGAAAATATGGACAAAAAATTTCTATGTGAAAGTTTGCAGATGGAGGATGTCAATCTATAGTTTTTCGCCCAAGAAACGCACATGGAAGAGCAGAAGAAAAGGAAGCTAAGGGTAATGTGCTGCTCAATGAATGCCGTTTTTAAGTGCAATAACCACATTTCTGTTTTCCCAGCTTCCCTAATTTTAAATTTTCATGGAGTTATTTTTTGACAATATGCCGATGTCTAAATTAATATGTCTGGCATTGGGGAATTTTTTTCCTAGGGTGATTTTTTCTAGGGTAACGGAATTTCGTAATGCAAGAATTGTCAGAATTTTTATCGGCGGCCAATGCGATCAGCGATCGTATCAAAATCCTATCGACATTTTTAGACATCGATAAGGTAAAACATGAAATGTGCAAAATGGAAGAAAACATGTCGGCTCCTGATTTTTGGGACAATCAGTTCTTGGCAAAGGAAACGGGCAGTAAACTGCACGCTTTTAAACAGAAACTGGCAAGTATGGAAAATTTTAAAAAAGTAGCAGATGAAATTAACATTTTGCTAGAATTTGCATCCTTCGAACAGGAGAACACAGAATATCTGTCGGAAGCAACCACGCTCATTAAAAAAATTTCCAAGGACTTAAATAGGTTTGAGTTGGCATCGTACCTAGGTGGTAAACATGATCACTGCAATGCGATTTTGAGTATCCATGCCGGTGCTGGAGGTACCGAATCCTGCGATTGGGCAGACATGATTTTACGTATGTATACGCGCTGGGCAGAACGGAACAATTTCGAAACGGAAATTCAGGATATGCAACCGGGAGAAGAAGCTGGAATCAATCGTGTTACAATTAGGATTATCGGAGAAAACGCATACGGGTACATAAAATCCGAACGAGGTATTCATAGGCTAGTACGCATCAGCCCCTTCGATGCCAACAGGCGTAGACATACTTCATTTTGTTCCGTCGATGTAATCGCCGAAATTGAGGACAATGAGGACATAAAAATTGACGATGTTGACCTGCGCATCGACACCTACCGTTCCAGCGGAAAAGGTGGCCAACATGTAAATAAAACGGAATCGGCCGTTCGAATAACCCACATTCCGACTGGTATCGTTGTCACCTGCCAGAACGAACGTTCCCAACATAAGAACAAGGAGTCCGCCATGAAAAATTTGCGGTCCCGCCTGTACGAAAAAATGGAGGATGAAAAACGATCTGCCATGGAAAAATTCTATGGGCCAAAGGGGGAAATTGGATGGGGCTATCAAATCCGCAGCTATGTTTGTCAACCATATCAAATGGTAAAAGATCTGCGCACCGGCACCGAAACGAGCGACATTCAGGAAGTTATGGACGGTGACATTGACCAGTTCATATATTCATGGCTAAAAGCTGGCTGTCCAACTGAACGAAAAACATCCAACGATGATAAAGATTAGAAAACTTTTTTGATCATTTTGATATATTCATTTTACTTAATAAAGGCGCATGAAATAGCAGAAGAAAAAAACAAGAGGCAAAATATTGCAGAGTTTTCGCCTAAAGCTAGCCCAGAAATGTTGAGATCTGGAAAATAGGGAGGGAGGAAAATCAGAGAGCAGCCGGTAGTATGGATGAGTTCTTCTGTCTTTTGCTGCTTGTGGAATGTGGCATTGTCCATGACGATCACCTGTCATGGCTTTAATACCGCATCTATGAACTGGCGATTATCTCTGCCATACCTGCCAATTTTCCATTTTCATCCTATTCCACAACTCATCCGATATGTCGTACCT
This sequence comes from Puniceicoccales bacterium, assembly GCA_031279395.1. GTDB lineage: Bacteria > Verrucomicrobiota > Verrucomicrobiia > Opitutales > JAIRKQ01 > JAIRKQ01. Next base: position 26,595 of record JAITIO010000043.1, read on the forward strand.
CCTGTGTACTTTTGTCTCCATTGTTTTTTTCTTCCATTGTCAATTCTACATTTGACGACACCATCTAGATAGTCCTGACGGCAGGACTGACCTTATTATCTTAATTGTAAACATTTAGGATATTCCCAAACATGTCATCTTCTTTCGCCAACTGTGTACTTGCCATGGAAAATTTGTTCCCGAATTCGACATTTTCTGCCCCACGAATGATTACAAGTGGACAGCACTCATTGCCTTCTCCCATCAGATAGCATACCACCGATGCCAGTGAATCTGCTATGTTTACCGATGTCATTTCCAATCTCCGTCCGAAAAGGTCAACCTTGCCTTTGTAATCTTTGATCGGATTAAACCCGAAAATATCCTGGGCAATGCCGACCGTTCCTCGGCGAAAAGGTTCAATTTTGCTATCGATGGACATGAGTCCCAAATTTTTTATGGTGAATTTTTTGCACAGATATCTGCATATTTCGGCCAATAATTTGGTAACATTTTGCGGCCACAGAACGTAGTATCCGTTTCCATTGCTTTCATCGATTCCTGAAAAAGGAATCACAATGCCATCTTTTACGGTGAGTGAATAATTTTCCTGCCATATCCAGTCGGCTTCATGGCTGACCAATTGTTTTTTATCAACCGTTCCGATTCTAACACATCTGCCCTGATGTATGGACAGGCACTTTGTCGCTATACACAATATGTCCGAGTCTTCCAATAAAAAACCCTCCGAATCAAACAGAGGAAATATATCATTTTTCGGAGGGCAAAGTATGGAAGTTTTTACTGCCAAAAATTTCAGCGACATGCGATTAATTTTATCCGAAAAACTCTTTTAAACCATCCTGGCTTGGTTTCATGGATTTTTGGCCGCTATGCCAATTGGCTGGGCAAACTTCCCCAAATTTTTCAAAATGCTGGAGGGCATCGACCATCCTTAGCACTTCATCGACGCTGCGGCCAAGTTGCATGTTGTTAATTACACAATGTTGTACAATGCCACTTTTATCTATCAAAAACAATCCTCTGCAGGCGATGAGTTCACCGATAACTTTTGCAGTGCCATCGCCATCCTCCTCGTAGCCGGACAAAACACCGTATTCATCGGCGATGGTTTTATTAATATCGGAAATAATCGGAAAGGTAACACCGTGAATGCCTCCCCGTTCGCGAGGGATTTCGAGCCACGCAAGGTGTGAAAATTCTGAATCCGTTGAGCATCCTATCAATGCTACATTTCTTTTTTCAAATTCCTGCATCTTTTCCTGAAATGCCCAGATTTCAGTGGGGCAAACAAATGTAAAATCTTTGGGATAGAAAAACAAAACGACATATTTTTTGCCAAAAAACTGTTCCAAGGAGAAATTTGATACAATAGCACAACCATTAGCCACTGCCGTTGCTGAAAATTTCGGAGCCTTTCTCCCCACTAAAGTTTGCATAGGCTCTTTATATGCTTCAAATTTATTCCTGTAAAGATAAAAATTTGGAAAAAAGTTCTTTACTTGTATAACATATTTTTAATCGTAGGCCAAAGCTAGATAATTTGTCGATTCAATATGGGAAATCTGAAGAAAAAACGTCGTCTTAAGATGAACAAACACAAGCGTAGTAAACGCTCAAAGGCTAATAGGCATAAGAAAAGGCTCTGGGGGAATTAAATCACCATCGTAGGTCGTAAAGTGATAGTTTTATCGGTGTGGAGAATTTGCAATTATTTTACTTAACAAAGGCATTCGATGGATGACACCTAGGTAAGGTGACCATGTTTCCTAAGCTCAGGAAACATAAAAAATGGGCTGATGAGAAGAAGGTGTAAGCATAGTGGTCGTAGCAAGGCGGTGCTGGACATTTATTCTCCGCGAAAGGCATCTTTTTAGGTCACCTACGAGATGTTTTACGGGAAAGGGCATTTGATAGGGATCGATTACGATAATTCTGATGACTTTTTCGAGTGCCGTCGAAAAACGAGATTGCTTAATTTTTTTCAAATCGGATTTGACTCGTGGAGAAAGTTCTATCCTATAGTTTGCCATCTTTTTCTCTTTTGATTTCTTCATCAATGATCGCTAACATTTCATCGACAGAATCAAACTTTTCCACACGAGGATCAGCTATGGAATGCAAAATGTGATCATACTCTGGCTTATTTTTCATAATGTCGAGCGTTTCCAGCATTCCTTCATATTCCTCTTCGCTCATCATTATAATTTTTTGTTTATTACGCCTTGTGATCACCATAACACCATGTTAGTCTATTTTACCAAAGACCTTGAATATAGACTACTTGAAGGTAACCATTCTAGCATAAGATGTTTAGAGATCTTGCTTAATCGAGGTAGACTACCAAATCTTAATTACAATGATTACAATGAAGCCGAATCCAAAGAGTTTGCAGATATGGCGCTTAATAGGGGTGATCCGAAGGGTACAGAGTATTTAAGAATTTTAGTTGAGGTAGTCAAATTCCCAAACTTTCATCCAGAGAATTTAGATGAAGCCGAATTCAAAAAGCTTGCAGATACGCTACTTGAAAAGGGTGGTCAGAAGGGTGCAGCATGTTTAAAGTCTTTGCTTGAACAAAGTGAACCACAAACATTTACCCTAGGCTCAGGACTCATAAGATCAAATCAAAGAGGAAGATGCAGGCAATACAAAAGGCAGAGAAGAAAGAGTGGGCACAGCGGTCGTAGCGAGTGGCGATGCGGCGCCAGTCTTTCAA
>JAITIO010000019.1 GCA_031279395.1 Puniceicoccales bacterium
AAAAACCTCACCCGTTGTAAAATTGCTTGCTTTGTCGTCTGTGCAGCAATTCTTCCTAAAAATGCCGGATCAATTTCCTTTTCTACGACGGAACCAACTTCTGCATTTTCATCCAGCAACAATGCTTTGCTCAAATGGATTTGTGTTTTCGGATCACTGACAGAATCCACTATTTCAAATATTGCCCAGGCTTGCAATTTCCCCGTTTTAGGATTAATTTCTGTCCTGACATCATGGCCGGCGTTTATGCTCTTTAGTGCTGCCGTACGAATCGCTTCGCCGATAGTTTCAATCATATCAGCCCGGCTAATACCTTTTTCCTTTTCCATGTACTCCAACACCGACAATATCTGACTATTAGTACTCATTAATTTACCTTCGAATACATTCGATAATAAAAAGTGGGAAAATTCCCACTTTACAACATCAAAACCTTTGTGCCACATTTATCATTAATGAATTCTGTGTCAAGTACATTAATTTTTTTGCCATGTTTTACCATAGCCCCTTGGACCCAGCGCCAAAACCCATAGTTTTACTGCTTACCGATAAATACCAGTAAGAGCTGAAAACACAAATTGCCAATCCACCTGAAAATGAGATTATTTCTTCCACAGGTTCTTAAACCATGGCGAAAAGATAGTTTTTAGGAAAATTTCCTAAACATCAAAGCCGCGTTTTGTCCACCAAATCCCATACTTTCGTTGATGGCATAGTGAACATCTGCTTTTATGGACTTGTTTGGTACATAGTTGAGATCACACTCGGGATCTGGTGTAGAATAGTTTATGGTAGGAGCAATAATCCCAGTCTCTATCGTTTTGGCACAGACCGCAGATTCAACGGCGCCGGTTGCACCCAACAGGTGGCCGGTTGCACCTTTGGTAGAACTGACAAAAAGTCTATCCGCGTGATCTCCAAAAAATCTCCTTATGGCCACCGTTTCATATTTATCATTGTACAGAGTAGACGTGCCGTGGGCGTTAATGTACTGTATATCGGAAGGGTTTACACCCGTTTCTGTAAATAGTTCCTTATAGCATCTTATAAGTCCATCCCCATTGGGATCAGGAGCGGTTATGTGATACGCGTCACAACTAGCCGAGTACCCCACGACTTCACAGTAAATTTTTGCCCCCCTGGACTGGGCATGCTCCAGGGTTTCCAGGAGTAAAATTCCTGCCCCATTACCCATGACAAAACCATCGCGGGTTGCATCAAATGGGCGGCTAGCGGATTCAGGTGTATCGTTATATGCCGTTGCAACGGCTCGCATGGAACAAAAACCGGCGAGGCTTACGGGTGTAACGGCAGCTTCACTACCACCTGTGAAAATGGCGTCTGCTTTGCCAAGCTTTAACCAATTGAAGGCTTCCCCAATTGAATGGGTGCTCGTTGCGCATGCACTGAGAACTCCAAAATTCGGCCCTTTCAATCCCAACTCCATACCAATGATCCCGGATGCAATGTTAGCGATTAGAGCTGGTATCATAAACGGAGAAATGTATCGAGGTCCTTTTTGGAAAAAAATTCTGGTCTGTTCCGTTATTGTTGACATTCCTCCAATGCCAGAACCTACGACGACACCGATACGAGACCTATCGACGTCATCGAGGTTGATTTTTGCATCATTGACTGCAAGTTTTGCTGCGGCAATCGCATAGATTGCGTATATATCGTTTCGCTTTATCGATTTGCTATCGATAAAGTTATCCGCATTAAAGTTTTTGAGTTCCCCGGCAACACGGCATGGATAATTGCTGGCATCGAAAGATGTCACAGCCGTTATCCCGCTTTTCCCTTCTATTAAATTTTTCCAAGTCTCATCAGTCCCGATCCCGACAGGTGTAACAAGCCCGATACCTGTAACGACAACACGTTTTCCAAACCCGTTAATTGTGCGTATGGTGGCCATTGCTTAATGAGGCAACTACTACTCGCTTTCTATCTTTTTGCTGATGAAATTAACGACATCCCTAACGGTACGCATTTTTTCAGCTTCCGACTCTGGGATCTCTCCCTTGATCTCATCCTTGAATTCTTCTTCGAATGCCATTACCAATTCAACGGTATCGAGAGAATCAGCCCCAAGATCATCGAGGAACGATGCTTCCAACGTTACCTGTTCTTCGTTTACGTCCAATTGATCAACAATGATTTTCTTAACTCTTGATTCTATATTATTGCTTGTCATAAGTAAAATCCCTCATGTCTTCCGTATCAAAATAATCCTATTCTGGTACACAAGTCTTTTTTACATCACCATTCCGCCATCAACATTAATAACGTGTCCTGTTATATATCTAGCCCCCTGTGAACATAGAAATTTTACAGTTTCTGCCACATCGTCTGGCATTCCCAATTCCTTCATCGGAATATTTTTTAACAATTCCGCCACTATGTTTTCACCGAGTTTGCTGGTCATGTCAGTCCGTATAAATCCGGGAGCTATTGCATTTGCCGTTATGCCCCTGGAGGCAACCTCTTTGGCTATGGACTTGGTAAACCCGATTATTCCCGCCTTGGCTGCCGCATAATTCGCTTGGCCGAAGTTACCTATCAGACCGACGATAGATGCCATGTTAATGATTCTTCCCCATCGTTTTTTCATCATGGGATGCAATAAATTTTTAGTCCAATAAAAACAACTATTTAAATTTGTATTTAAAACTTCCTGCCATTCTTGTTGGGACATTTTTAGCATCAAGTTGTCTCGGGTTATGCCGGCATTATTTACCAAAATGTCAACGGCAGAATGCTTGTCCAATATGCTTTTGCAAGCATCTGAAACCAGATCAAGGGAAGACACATCGATGGCCATATGTTCGGCAGAATATCCTTGGTTCCGTATGTCCTGTGCCAGGGTACCACAACTATCTTCGGATTTGCTTATGCAAATTATATGGCCACCGATTTTTGCAAGGGATATGGCAATAGATTTCCCAATTCCTCGTCCGGCACCGGTTACAACGCAAATTTTTCCAGATAACTCTTGCTCGACCATAGGGATGGTAATGTTATGCCATTCGCTTTAGTCAATAAAATCTTTTATGGAAGATGTTTTTGGTATAAATTTTATTGTAAACTAGAAAAAATTTGGCAGCCTTAGGTTAGTCTTTGACTTTTGTAAAAGTTATTGAATTCAATGGGGAAATGGAAAACATTTTTATTGATGGTACTTGTGTCGTTTTGTATCGTCTTGGTAGTGGCCGGGGTTGTATTTTGCAAAAAATCGAATACATTTCACTGTCCGTCCATTTCCTCATCGAATGAGCTTAAAAGGGTAGTTTTCGAAACAAATGGGAAAATTACATCGCAATGGTTGACCCATGAGTTGCATATTAGAAAGGGTACGGATCTATTTTCGCTGGATATTTCTTCCATGAGAAAACAGCTGGAAACCATTTCTCAAATTAGGAATATTTTAATAGAAAAACGCTATCCCGATACATTATACATAAAAATCAACGAGTGCGTGCCAATGTTAAAATTGGTCGCCAATGTCGGTGGAGAAAAGAAATTATTCCTCGTTGACGAAGAGGATGGTAGAATTTTTTCACCCATTTGCTATGGAAGAGAAGATGTTTTAGACCTATTGCCCGTTAATTTAATTTTGAAGACAAATAAATTACAATTCCTTCCCCAGGAAGGAATATCCACCGTTAGAGAGCTTATTTCCATATTAAAAGGTGAATTTCTAGATATTTTTCAATCGATAAAATTTCTCGATCTCAGAAACTATGATCACCGTTCGGGGGCCATCTGGTCGACCATAGGACTGCACCTAAAGAATGAAATAGTCGTTGTGTTAAAGCCACAGGATTTTCATCTTCAACTGATGAAACTCGATTACCTAATTAACGAAAAGTGTCAATACAACCTACATAGGATCAAGAAAATAACCATTTCTTCTCCCGACAATGCAATATTAGAGTATAAATAGTGAAATAGGTTATAGCTGGCTTACTCGATTCGTTAGCAATGGGCTTTTTCGGTCTTTACCTATGTTTCCAAAATGGATTACACCGCAAAATTCGTCTCGTGGAAAAATAAAATGCCTTCCGGAACGTGTATCGTTTAAACATTGATTGGGCAAAGCTTGAACATGTCGGATAAAACCTACACCGGGCAGATGGTCCCATCAAGGCAACTTTGAGTGGCGACAGGATATTCCTATACGATTCTATCAATAGGACCGCAAAAGTTTTGAGTATTTTGTCGAAAAGTTTCAAACAATTTGAAGTCATTTTTGCCAAAAATTTGTCCATACCTTGGGGTGCAACGGCACTTGAGTCAACAAAATTTCACCGCCCATAGGTGTCTTGCAAGTGGTGCAAATACGGAGGTGTCGAAGATTCGCACAGGCCATTAAATTGTTCCATAGTCATCCTCCATTGCCAGTTTCCGGAAGGGGTATTCGGGGTATTAAATCTTGCTTCTGATCCAAGATTTAGAATATCTTGCATGTTCAAAATCAGCAGATTGGACGGCGATTCGTATGCCTTTTTGATGAAGTCCCATGCAACGTCGTCGCAACTTGTTCGCAGGTAGCACCTTACCTGATGTTCTATATTCTCAGATAACGAGTTGAACCACCCCCTAGTCGTGTCGTTGTCATGGGTCCCCAGGTATAATACGCTATTTTTTTCATGTTCATGGGGAAGGTACTTATTTTTATTATTTCGGTCAAATGCAAACTGCAATACGTTCATTCCGGGCAATCCGGTATCCCGTAACAACTGCCTAACATCGTCATTTAGGCACCCCAAATCCTCTGCTATGAATTTTATGGAGGGGAATATTTTTTTGACATGTTGGAAAAATTTTATCCCGACGGACTTTGCCCATTTTCCTTTCATTCCGGTGGTGGCTGGTGTGGGAATTTCCCAGTAATCACAAAATCCTCGAAAATGATCCAGCCGTACCACGTCATACAGTTCCACACATCGCCTTAGGCGGTTTATCCACCAAGTGAAATCATCAGCTGCTAAAACATCCCAGTCGTAGACGGGATTTCCCCATAGTTGTCCAGTTTCTGAAAAAGCATCCGGAGGAACCCCCGCAACAAATTTGGGAGATCCATCTTTTTGTAATTTAAAAATCCGTTTGTTTGCCCAAACATCCGCACTATCAAAACCGACGAAAATTGGAATATCCCCTATGATTTCGATGCCATTGCCATTGGCAAAGTTTTTTAGTTTATTCCACTGCCTGTCAAATGTCCACTGGATGAATTTGTGGAAAGTTGCCGTTCGGCTAAGTTTTTCATCGGAATGGAACCTTGTTGCTGCGACCTGAGGGTCGGAAAATTCCTTAGGCCAGTCCGTCCATAGGCAACCATCAAATTGATCTTTGATGGCCATAAAGGTGGAGTAATTGTCTAACCACCAGGCAGATCGTTGGCAAAAATTATTAAAATCTTCGACATGGTTTTTTAAACGTAAAAAATGCTCAAATGCTATCTTTAAAACCGGCCAAAAATTTTTATACAATCCTCCGAAATCAACGGATGATTTCGCCATTGCCCCTAGCCCATTCAAATCCGGAGGAGATAGTAATTCTTCCCCGACAAGGCCTTGCAAATCGATGAAATATGGATTGCCCGCAAAGGCGGATGGGCTTTGGTAGGGGGAATCTCCATAGCTCGTCGGGTTTAGGGGGCACAGCTGCCAATATTTCATTCCGGATGAAATTAAGAAATTGACAAAATCGCAAGCCGATTTACCAAAACACCCAATTCCGTGTCCCATTGGCAGGGAACTTATGTGTAAAAATACGCCACATTCCCTTTCGTTTAACCACGACCAAATTGCCATGGCCATATTTTTAATCCTTTTTGGATGGAAAACAAGAAATTAAAATTTTTCATAAAATTGTTTTCTTTTGAAAATTTTTTTACACAATATGCACTCTATAGTCAAAAAAGGAGAAATATAGCCATTGATACGACGGAAATATTAAATCAAACAGCAATTTATGGAGCGAAAATTGCTGAATCGGTGACTAATATATGGAATGCCGCCATAAAACCTGTTTTAGGAAATTATTTAGATCGAGTGCGTGGTGTTGATTTCACGGATATTGTCAATAGGAGTGCTACCACAATAGGGGAGGTTGTGAAACAGGCTAGCCGTTTTGCAATACCTCTTGCTAAGCTTCTGGCGGGAAAGGTGGTTGATTATGTCATCAAACCTGGATGGTCATTGGCCATCGCATATCCAGTTCTTGCCACAGCCTTTGCACTTGTTTTTGTAGTAATACCCGTATTCAGAGAATATTGTGCGGTCAATGAAGGGTTTACACTCAAAACGCCTTTGATTATGATATGGATGATTATTACTCGGCCATTCAGACTGGCCTATCGCATATTAACGGTGATAACCGGAGGAGCCGAAGTGGAAAAACAGAGGCTCATAGCGGCGAAAAAAGAAAACATTGAGACCC
>JAITIO010000045.1 GCA_031279395.1 Puniceicoccales bacterium
TGCAAATTTGTCATCTATCACGAAATAAAACTGCCTAAAACCCAAATCAATGGCATGCTGCATGTTATACTCGGCAATCGTCAGTTTGCTTTCCCCAAATGTTTCTAGTTGCTTTGTCCCGTTGTACCTACTACCAATGCCAGCAGCCATGATCACGAATGCAATTTCTTCGACCATGAAAATTATAAAAAATTAAGGTTTTGAGTTGCAACAATCTTTTTTTTGGTTTCCATCGCATTTCTAATGAACTTGGCCGATTGGGTAACGCTGCTGCGGATTCCTTTGTTGTTTTTAATTGTACTATTGATGTATGTCGACTTTCCGGGAAGTGCCAGCTTGAGCATACTTCTTTTCATCTTTTGTGGAATAACGGACTGGTTGGATGGCTATTTGGCGAGAAAGTATAAAATAATATCCACTCTTGGGACATTTGTGGATACGCTCATGGATAAAATATTCATGCTAGGAGTAATGGTGACACTTTTAGCCTTGAGAATTTTACCATTGTAGACCTTATTCCTGATACTACTCGTAATCGGTCGTGCATTTTTAATAACAACCCTGAGGTTGGTGGCCGCCACAAAAAACGTGGTAATTACAGCGAATATGTCTGGCAAGGTGAAAACAGGACTTCAGATCGTGTCGACCGGGATCATGATATTGTGGTTCGTCCTGACCCGTGATTTTGGGCGTTCGCTAAAGCCTCACTATATTTCATGGATACGGGACGGTGGGATTCTATTGTTCCTCTATTCTACATATTTAACCATTGCGTCGGGCATATCCGAGACCCTAAACCACAGAAAGCTCTTGGTGGATAGCTAATTGGGATAAGAGTTAACAATTTGTCTTTACCGATTAACCATTTTTAGCACTTTAGAAGAAACTGGGGGATGATTTTGTAAGAATGTGTTCGTTGATGTGAAATATTATGAAAGGAAAGTCCGGACTCTCCCTGGCAGGATTCCGCGTGAAAACGCGGGCATGTGACCCATATGTCCCATGACGGAACAGTGCAACAAAAAGATACCGCCGTTTGGTAAGGGTGAAATGGTGAAGTAAGAGCTCACCGGCGAGTTAGTAATAATATCGCGCAGGGCAAACCCAATTCGGTGCAAGACGAAATAGGGAGTTGGGTAGCCAGCCCAATAACTCGGGGTTCGTCGCACCTCGAAAGAGGAATTTTGCAAGACTTTGCAAAATTAGATGAATGAACACATCATCATTCGATGACACAGAATCCGGCTTACTACAAAATCATCTCCCTTGAAGGGGTATGTTTCTTCAGTGGCAAAAGTGTTGTTCTGTTGCGCAACAAATTTACAACTTTCCAAATCAGATTTCATTTGAAATTGATGCGGGTTGTACTTTTATTGCGATTGTGAAGCGTATGTTGTGTAACCTCCCAACGTGGGTGCTGTTTGTTTTGTCGATACTGCTAGTGTTGTATGCCCTGGAAAGGTTTCTGTTCCTACGCAGCAAAAAGGTAAGGTCTCGGCAATTTTTGGACGGCATAGTTGCCCTGCTGAAAAAGAAACGCTATAATGAAGCTTTGACCGTATGCGAAGAATCTCCCGGCGTGGTAGCCCTAATGGTAAAAACGGTCCTTGTTTTTAGGGATAAAGGCCCAGACGAATTATCCAACGCTATCAATGGTATTGCGTTGCAAGAAATCCCTTTGCTGGAACGGAGGTTACCATCCATTCAATTAATCGCAAAAGTCGCCCCGATGATAAGCTTTGTCGGAGTTGTCCAAATTTTGGCAAAAATGCTTAATGGGATGGTTCATACTTCGACGTATTTTTCGTCGAAGACCATCATATCGCTTATGCAACAGTCGATGATTTTGATATCGTTTGGTCTACTGTTAAATATTCTTGGGACGTTAGCCTATGCCTTTTTGTATGGGCAAGTAAAGCATTTGATTTATGATACGGAATGGAGTTCCAATGAAATTTTGTACCACATGGCAAACACGGAGGAGAATGACGGAAATGTTGACAAAGAGGTTTAGGTTTATGGGAGCTTCCCGGTTACAGCCCTTGGATACTAGCATGAACCTTTTCAATATTTTGAACATTTTGATGCTGTTCGGAATCTTGTTCTTACTAAGCTCCCGTTTTATTCTATCGCCAGGTGTCGAAATCGAATTACCCCAGTCCAATGCTTCCGAAGCAAGAAAAACAATGGGAGTTATCACCGTGCAGTCGGAAAAATTCATAATGTTTAACGGTGATACTTTTACCATAGATTCCCCAAAAAATGGCATGAAGAAATACCTCGATGCAAAATGTGCTGCCAAAGAGGATGAAGATCCAGTCCTTCTTCTGCGCCCCGACAGATCGCTTCCTTCCAGTATTTTACTAAAAATTTGTGAAATTGCCAGGGACGTTGGCCATGCCAATATTCAAATTGCCACAACTCCCGTGGCTGAGAAATAACCTTCCGAGGAAATGATCCCAGGTTCCACCTTCAAAAAAACTGACAAAGGGAAAGGCATGTATGGTTATTGCATTTGAAAGCACACTCGCTCTTGACTGCTATCTTTTTATATGCCTTTGTCAAACGAGATGACTATAACATCTTTTTCCGCTCAAACGCTGTTCTCATTGCTATGTTGAACACTTTCGTTGTTTCTTTTACCCAATAACTTTAGACATGCTCCATTGCCTTTTCGCTCAATTCTTCGCCCTAGTACATTTTCCTTTCTCCCATATCTTTCTTTTGCGTCCCTAGCCTAGTCTCTATATTTGATGTGTTCGAGACGTTCCATGATTTATATCGCGTTTAGGGTAACTCCCTGACGAATTTGATCTCCTACTACCCACATTGTGGCCGCATTTTTCAAAAATGTATCCTTCCGGAGGCGTCCAATTCCGACATTGTTTTTACACGCTTGTTTCAACGGTGTCGGGAAGGCATTTGGAAAATAATCGATGTGTTTATTGGACGATAGTATTTGTTCAGCTTCACCTCGGTCAAGGGGACTTCTAAATTTAGCAATAATAGACATGGAATGGGCTCTTAGGATTGGTAATCTAGCACAGGTCGATGAAACTTTTAATTTTTGTAAGGATAAAATTTTTCTGCTCTCATTGGACATTTTTAACTCTTCGGAAGAGTAGCCGTTGAAAGAAAATTGTCCAATTTTGGGGATAGCATTTTGCAATATTTGTTCCCCAAAGACCTCTTGCGATAGGGCAAAATTCCGGACAATGTCCTGCTTTAGTGCTTCTATTCCGGAATAACCAACCCTGGAAACGGCTTGATAGGTGGAAACACAAAAGCCCGAAAGTTCAAATCTCTGATGGAGTGGAAACAAAGCCATTAGTGCAATAATGGTTGAACAGTTTGGGTTGGCTATAATATTTCTATGGTTTTCTATGGCATGGGGATTTATTTCCGGAATGACAAAGGGGGCATCGCGGTGTAGTCGAAAGGCAGCACTATTGTCGATGCAACAAATATTATTTTCTGCCCCCATCGAAATAGATTCTTTACTAATTTCCTCATTGTAACAGAAAAACGGATAGTCCAAATTCTTTAATTTTGATTTTTCTAATTTTTCCACTGTGATACTTTTACCATTAAAGTGTATTTTTCTTCCATCGGATTTTTCGGATGCGAATAAGCAGAGATCGGCAACTGAAATTTTTCGTTCTTCCAATAGCGAAATAAATTCCGATCCAACAATTCCTGTTGCCCCGATAAATCCTATTTTTATGCTCATGGGTAATTTTAATACCAACTTTAAAAAGTTAGGAACTAACTAGGAAAAATGAAAGAATTAGCAAAAGTTTTTGCTCCTGCTAAAATTAATTTATTTCTCGCCATTACAGGTTTACGGTAAGATGGTTACCATAACATTCTGTCTGTGAACTGTGCTCTCAACTTTGGAGATGAAATTACAATTTTTAGATCCCCCAACGATGGCGACGAGATTATTTGCAATGAGGCTTTTCTGGATAAAAAAAACAATACCATCACCACCACCCTCAATCTTTTCCGAGAAAAAACAGGTTTACGGCAATACTTCACAGTTCAATTGAAAAAAGTTATTCCCCATGAAGCTGGTTTTGGAGGAGGAAGGAGCAATGCCGCAGCACTATTGCATGGGGTAAATAAAATTTGCGGAAATGTTTTGTCGCCGATGGAATTGGTCGATTTGGGCAAAACCGTTAGAGCTGACTGTCTGTGTTTTATCCATAATATGTCAAATATAACGGCGGGGATTGGAGATATTTACCAACCGCTCAATGGAGAAATAATTTCTGCCATTTAAAATTACGATCTACTAATTTTTAAGCCCGCATTTGGCGTAAACACGAAGGAAGCCTATGGGATACTTCGACAAAATTTCCATCATTTATATCTCGGAGAAAAAGAAGCCAATCGACGTCTTTTGGCACTACAAGAAGCCATTGGGGCAGGACAAGTATTATTGCCTCTAAACAACACTTTTTCGGAAATACTTTTTTCAGAACATGAAAACTTCCGTGAGTTGCATGGCGAAATGAAAAGTATCGGTGACAGTGGAATGCTTACGGGAAGTGGAAGTGGTTGTTTTTGCCTGAGCCATAAATCTTTGGGAAACAAAAATAATACATTGGAAGACATGATACGCCGATGTTGTGGAAAAACCGTGTTTATTCAACGTACATCGTTCGCTAGAAAAAATTTTCCCACATGAATGTTTCAAATCGCTCAGGTAAAACGATTGTAAATTTTTTTGATTCCTATAAAAAAAATAACATTGCCTATGATATCAAAAATAATACCCCAAGGTTGATGCTAGAAGGTTCGAAGTTTTTTCCTAGGCTTAAATCGAGGGTTGACAGCTTACAAAGAAAATATGCAAACAATGAAATCAAAGCCTCCCTAAAACTGTTCTGGTGGTCATGCCGTGAAGTCTTTTGTGCTTTGTTTTACTCTTGTTTTTATAGCATATCTAAACGTTTGGCCAAGCGCAGTGATGGCAAACTCAAAATAGCAATTATAGTTTCCGGTGGAATAGGAGACATTTATTATCCGGAGTAACGATAAAAGACTTATCGAAACGCATAAATCATAGTCATTCTATCGATTTGTATATCAATGAACAAGGCGAAAAGATTATTTTGGATTTCATTGTTAATGAAGCTCGTTTTATATCCAATTTAATCGAGACCAATTTTCCGAATGTTTTTAGGACGTATGACTATGATGCAATAATGCGCATAGATAGGTGTACAAACACCCTGTACTACGATTCCAGATACGTAGAAAAAAAATCAAAATGGCTGGAAAATTTTTGCAAGAACAACAAAGTATTTTTCACTAAATCTTGTAAATTTTTTGAATATGCTCCCCGCCATCATACGCTGATCGACCAGTGGTCGATTTTGAACAACAGAACAAGAATACAAAGGTCGGACCAATGTGGCTTACGACATAGATAACTCTACCCATTTATTTTGAAACCTAGAGCCAGAAAATATGAAAATTCTCAAATCTTTCGGGCTAGAAGAAATCCAGTACATAACGATACAAAGAGGAATCAACTCCAATAACAAGTTATCCGAAAGCACGCGAATGTGGCCCATAAGAGACTACGAAAGATTCATAGAATTATTTCGCCGGGCATATCCGGATATAAAAGTGGTACAACTTGGACACTCCGATAGACTATGTAAATCAATTGACGGGGTCGACGTAAATCTTGTGGGAAAAACTTCACTTGGCGAACTTGCCGTGCTATTAAAACATTCTCTATTTCACTTGGATGGGGAATGTGGCATGGTACACATGATAAGATTTTTAAATGGTCGCTCCATCGCCATATTTGGAACGACTTCGGAAAATTTTCTTGGCTATCCTGAAAATATTAATCTCAGAGGTAATGGTTGTATCAGCTAGTGTGAATGGGTGTCAAATGATTGGCACAGTAAGTGTTTACGTGGATTTGACGAAGCTCCGTGCATGGCATCTGTTTTCCCGGAAATGGTTATGGAGGCAGTGGATAAGCTCCTTTGAGATAGGACAATTTTTTCATATTCCGTGGAACAGAGTAACATCACGGAAGATAAAATTGTTGATTATATTTTTAACAAAAATGCTAATAAAAGGATTAAAATTGTTCATGTTTTCAATAAAAATGGTGTATCCCTTGCCAGAACTTTGAGGAAAAGTTTTGATGACCTTATCGCCTTTGACCTAAATTTTCAGTTCGATTCTTTTGCAAAGGCAGAAAAAGATGGCCTAAGGGTGGAGTATGGATGCCTTTACAATATTTCCATGCCGGATAATTCGAGCGATGTTGTTATCTGGCAAAACAGGGATGCTGCAGCGACACAAATTGTGTACATTATGAAGGAACTGTTTCGCATATTGAAACCCG
>JAITIO010000046.1 GCA_031279395.1 Puniceicoccales bacterium
AAAGACTGGCGCCGCATCGCCACTCGCTACGACCGCTGTGCCCACTCTTTCTTCTCTGCCTTTTGTATTGCCTGCATCTTCCTCTTTTATTTGATCTTATGAGTCCTGAGCCTAGGCAAAAGATATGGTATAAAATCCGCAACGCGGAGCATGGGACTTTCAAGAAATATGAATATTTAAAATGGATAGTACTTTGTCCATGATGTTTGTTACCGACAGGCCATGTTCCACGCGTAAAACATCGAGGGATGTGCCATGTTTTATAAACTCATCGGGCCAACCGTAGCGCAGAACATTGATTTTTATGTCATTGTCATTATAAAATTCCAAAATAGCACTGCCAAATCCCCCCATTAAAACGTTATCTTCGAGGGTTACGACGAGTTCGTAATTTTTAGCAATGTCTCTCAATATTTCTTCATCCAGAGGTTTTACAAATATCATATCGACGATTCCGCCTTGAATGCCAAAGTTTTTCAACTTTTGACAGATTTCATTGGCCAAATCTACCATACTCCCCAACGTAAGAAAACAAACCCGTCCACCTTCGATGATTTTTCCTGCCTTACCAAATGGCAAATATTGTGAAAATTTTATGGTGCTCAGGTCAACATTTCGGTTACAAGATCTGGGATATCTTATGAAAACTGGACAGTGCCATTGGAAAGCAGAATGTAATGCGTTTATAAATTCTTGAGCATTTTCGGGTTGCAAGATGACAGCGTTGGGAATCAACCTCAAATATGACAAATCGAATATCCCATGGTGTGTCATTCCATCATGTACGGCGATTCCAGCACGATCTAGGCAAAAAACCACCGGCAAATTCTGCAGGCAAACATCGTGTAACACCTGGTCAAATGCCCGCTGCAAAAATGTGGAATATATGGCACAAACTGGCCGCATGCCACATTTGGCAAGGGCGGCCGAAAATATCACAGCATGCTCTTCGGCAATACCAACATCAACGTATTGATCCGGGCAATGGTCTCGTAGATACGACAATCCAGTACCCCTTGCCATTGCAGCCACAACACCTACAACTGTTTTATCTTTCTGGGCGAGCTTTGTTAATTCTTTGCCTAAAATTTCTCCGTAGGAAATTGTGTCCGGTTGGGAAGTGGTAATGCCGCACACCTGTTCGGGATCAATCCCATGAAACTTCTCAGGAAAGTGTATCGCATCCTCATATCCATATCCTTTGATAGTCTTCACATGCACAAGGACCGGAACTTTGGAAAACTTACAAAATTCTAGAATCTCTTCCAACTTGGATATGTCGTGCCCGTCGATGGGTCCAAAATATCGCAGACCGTAGTATTCAAAATAGGAGGTTGGTAAAATTATACTTTTAACGGCGCGTTTTAACCTGCGTATACCTCGCACGACAGCTTTCCCCAATTTTCCATTCCCTAGTATCTTTTTGGTCGCATTGGAGACAGCTCTGTAGAGCCCACTGATGAGAATTTTATTCAGATAGATGGATATGGCTCCAACATTTCTATCTATAAAAAATTCATTATCGTTAACCACCACGATCAATCTTTTTGTCGTCGTAACTAGATTGTTCAACGCTTCCAATGTCATTCCACATGTCAGCGAACCATCGCCGAGAATGGCGACTACGTGACTGTTTCTGCGACTGCCAATGCGATCTCTGGCGTAGGCAAACCCCAATGCAACTGACAGTGCCGTTCCTGCATGGCCAGCGATAAAAGCATCGTGTTCGCTTTCGGTGGGGTCCGAAAAACCACTGTACCCACCATCCATTCTAATTTGACGGAACTTGGCATCATTTCTTCCAGTCAATAGTTTGTGCACATAGGTCTGGTGGGAAACATCAAAAATAAATCTGTCACGGGGGGAATCGAAAACGCGATGTAATGCTATGGTGAGCTCTACAATTCCAAGATTAGAAGCCAAATGCCCTCCATTGACTGCCGTTACGTTTACCAATGTCTGTCGAATTTCCTTCGCCAGTTCTTTCAGTTGGCTCCTATTTAAAACTTTAACATCCCGTGGGGTACGTATGGTATCGAGAAGGTTCATCTATTTTAAAGTTTGAATTTCCAAACTTCGTTGGGGAGAAAAGTCCAAAATTACGTACTCAGCCTGTAAGTTTTCTATCCAATCGCCTACGATCCTCACACTCTCCCTCAAGTTTGTGTCGAACATCATTATGCCGTCAATGTCTTTTTCGGGGTTTTTTTCCGCATCGACATTATCATCGCGTACTACATCAGGCAATGTGATGTCTTCACAGTAATAATTTTTGAGTTTGGATAGCATTTCGATTTCCTTATTCATTTCATCGTTGAAGGCATCTTCCAGTTTGTTTTCCGCAATCCGGGTGGCAATTTTTAGTGGAAATTCCTTCCTGTTGACAATACCATCGTAGTGTTTTATTCGTTTGTTCCATAGGGCAAATTCTTCCAAGGAATTTTGGCGAATCTTTGATTTTTCGGACAGTTTAGAAATTAGGTCGTCGGTCACATAGCATCGATTGCTTCCTAAACCACTGTCATAATCAAATTCGATGGGTGGAATTGTATCACAGTTGAGAGCCCATGGATAATCCGCTTCCCGTTTATGAAAACATTCGTCGAGGCTGGGAAGTTTTATGTCGGCGGGAACACCCTTTAGCTGGGTTGAAGTGCCAGTCGGTAAATACCATTTTTGCACCGTAATATATGCGGCTCCAAGATCCTTGTTGCCGCTCAAAGAATTAAAAAATGTGTTCATGTCCAACGCTACCTGTACACTCCCTTTTCCATAGGTAGCTTCTGCTCCCACAATTATTGCCCGCCTATGATCATGCAATGCCCCTATTAAAATTTCCGATGCCGATGCACTCATCGAAGAAGACAGGACTATCAAAGGCCCTTTCCAGGCAATATCCTCATTTTCGTCATAAAACTGTTCTATCTTACCGAAAGGATCTTTCACCTGTACCACCGGTCCCGTTTTGATGAACATGCCAGCAATTAAAATCGCTTGATTTAACAATCCCCCTCCATTTTGACGTAAGTCCAGAATTAATCCATCGATCTCTTTACTTTTTAACATTTCCAATAATGTTTCAATATCTTTATTTGCGTACACACCTTGTTCATTATCGGGATTCGCATCGCCGTAAAAGGATGGTAGTTCTATCACTCCAATTTTTACAACATTGCCCCTTTGTTTTAATTCGAAGTATTTAGCCTTTGCCCGTGTAGCATTCAATTTTATATTGTCCCGAACCAATCGAACGACCTTAGTATCTCCCGATATGGTTTTCAATTTTATTCGAACAACCGTATCTTTCTTTCCTCGCAATAATTTAACCGTCTTATATAATCTGAGACCAACTATGTCCACAAATTCGCCGTTGTCCCCCTGGGCGATTGCGACAATTTTATCCCCAACCTTGACTTCTCCTGACAATTTGGCAGGTCCTCCGGGCATCAATGTGTTAATCGTACACTCCCCCTTTTCATCCCGTAATTCAGCACCTATTCCAATCAATGAGTTATGAATATGGGTACTCAGATCTTCGAAAGAGTCCTTTGATAGAAAGCTTGTGTGAGGATCATACATCTTTGAAATGTTATTCAAAAACATCTCTTGAAGTACCCAAGAGTCAAAATCTTTGTATGTTTTCCGTAAATTTTCATAGCGCCGTTTAACATTTACTATCGCCTCACCTAAAAACTGTTCGACGTCATTTTCCATGGATTGGTCGAACTGTTCATGAGTTTCCTTTATGTTTTTTCCAAAATTTTCTATTGGGGTAAGTTTTTTGTCGGAAAATTTACCGTCTTTGTCCTTTGACTTCTCCAGTTTACACAGGCTTATTGCCTCGTTTATGACATCGAACTTCAAACGTTTTTCCCATAAAATATTTGCTTCTTCCACTGTCTGTGGCCAATTGCAATCTTTCCGACTCGAAGAAATGAAATCATCATTGGAAAAATCAAACCTTTCGTCCAACTTTGCAAATACCCAATTCATCCGATCGTAGAAAATCGTTCTGAATTTTTCAAAAGCATTAAATGCCGGCATGAGACTACCCCCACTTACGAAAACGTCCAATGTTGGTACAAACTTTTTTACCAGGGCATCCACGTCCTTTTGCAAAAATATCATTTTTCCATGGTCCAATTCCGACAAAAATTCAATCATGATTGTCCTATTGTCGAGTAGGGAGAGTGTCTTATGTTCCAGATGTAGCTCTTCCATGCAGCGTACCATGTATATGGTTTCCGCCCGCATTTCACGGGTGGGGAATAGGCTATTTTCGGTTTCGGCAACGGATATGGATTGGAGACAAACCCCTTGTCCAAAGGATAAGACGATAATAGCAAGTATGCTGTGAAACGTTTTAAGAAATTTATTCATAGAACCTAACTTATCCAAGGTATATTGCTAGGGAACCACATTTTTACAAGGACAATTTTAAAGGAAGGTTGCCATGCAGCTTCCAGTAGTACTCGCTCCAGATTTCCCATTCTTATTCAACAACATTCTCCACGCAAACACCATCCCTGCCGATACAAAATATTTCATCCATTTCCTTCCTATTGTGGCTCTTTGCCTATTGGTGAATTAATTTTTTCGACTGATAAACAAAGAAACATCTTTCCTATCTTTTTCATGGCGACGGCTCCAAATTTGACAAAAATTATTCTGGACATGGCACAATTTTATAAAATATCGAAGAATTTTATTGATTTTTGACATAAATTAAATTCTTCCTCTTCCCCGAAGAGGATAAATTACCATGTGTACATTGGCAAAAGGGTGACATAGGGGAAGCAATGGTAATTGTTAATCGTTTGATTGACGCATTTGAACTTATTTAAAAGGTAAATTATGGATATAAATAATGAAATTGGTGTCACATTTAGTGCTATTCCGAGTAATAACTATGTGTCCATTCTTAGAAATAAAGGTTTTGAAGTTCATGTTTTTGAGAGGATAGAAATGAGGACAGGAAAGACCGAGGAAAGACGCATTGTGGCAATCAAATTTCCATATCCTACCGAAAACGGCGAGATCATATACGATGCCTACGACAGCAAACTAGAAGAAAGAGGGTTGTTCGCCATGAGAACACTGTCCGAAAGAGATATTAAAGTTTTGCAAGATAATCCAACCTTTCACTATCAAGGACCTTAGGGGTAGTCCCCATGAAGATAGCATTGAGATTTTGAAAAAAGACAGCAAAATTTCAAGCATGGAACTGACAATAGAAGAACCATCTGATTCAATATTTGTCGAGTTTCACGCTTCAAGCGTTCGAATCGCTTTCCCACCATCACCGATAACCATAGGCCTAGCGGGGGATAAGGGAAGTGTAAAATAGGACACTAGGGAAAGTCCATTGTTTCAAGAATGCTTCATTTTTTATGGTGTGCAAAATACATATAAAACACTCAAGCAAAATAAAACAAAAGGAGTACTAATAGAGCAACAAATCATCGGAGGAGTAAGTTTTACACAAAATTAACAACTTTTTTCCAATGAGCAAAAAGTTCTTTGCATTATGGCCCCATGGACGATGTAATGTTTAGAGAGGCACGAACCACGGAATCGCTCAATCACGGAACCCATAATAATAATCATAGCAAGTATAAGCTATTAAATACCAAGGAAGCAGCAGAATTTCTTGGGATAACAAAATATACACTGGCCCATTGGCTATCGACCAAGCGCTATCCCGGATTAAACTCCATCAAGTTGGGAGGAGCCCGAAGGTTTCGAGAAGAAGATCATATTGATCGGCCCGCCCTGAATCGTCCTTGTTCGAGATCGCGCGGCTCATTTCTGC
>JAITIO010000009.1 GCA_031279395.1 Puniceicoccales bacterium
GGTTTCAAAGGTGGTTGCTTGCCTTGCGACATGGTAGCCAGCATGGATTGTCCATTCTGCCCAACGGAGATACCGTTGGCTGTGTTTAATAGGTCCCTGGCTCCGTTTTGATTAGAAACGAGGCATTTGCATACCCTATGCATCTGGGAACGCATGAGTTCTACGTGGGGAATGCGACAAAACGGTTCTCCCGTAAAATTTCCTGCATTTCCAAAAAAGTCCATCCATACTTGGATCCTTTTGACATCAACATTGCCGGTAGCATCGAAACAATTGGATGCTACTTCGTTCGCCATCCTTTGCCAAATCTTGCGGGCTTCCCCTAGAGTCATATCCCTTTGTTCAACAACTTCGTTCGCCATCCTTTGCCAAATCTTGCGGGCTTCCCTTAGAGTCATATCCCTTTGTTCAACAACTTCATTCGCCATCCTTTGCCAAATCTTGCGGGCTTCCTTTAGAGTCATATTCGTTAGTCCAACAACTTCGTTCGCCATCCTTTGCCAAATCTTGCGAGCTTCCTTTAGAGTCATATTCGTTAGTCCAACAACTTCATTTACTGTCGCTTGCCAAATCTTGCGGGCTTTCTCCAAAAACGTGGACATTTGTTTACCACAAACACTATACCACGGCTCACTATCTACACCATCTTCCAATGATGCGAGAGATGGGAATTTCCCTTGTTTAATCAATGCTGCCAGAAAGTCGTCGCCCAATGAACCATACTTTGACAATTTATCTGCAAAGGCTTTGGCCTCTTCCCGGGAAAATTCACTTAGGTCAAGGTTCGATATTTTACCTTTGACCATAAGAGTTTGTAGTAAAGCTATGCCAGGTAAGCCTTGTGAGAAACAGAAATCAATAAATTCTTCCGGTACGTAGAGCACATGAAGGTTTGGTAATTTATCCTCACTAATCAGATATTTCAACAGACCCAAACCACTCGAATTACTATTAATAAGCCTATTAATAAATATTTCCAAAGCTTTCCCTGACCACCTCCTTGAGCTAAAATTCAGTAGCCTATTATCGGTAGCTATGTCGGCTAAACACTTCACCCCTACCAAATCATATTCGAGCAGTTTATTCACCAAAATATCGAATTCTTCCGCCGATAGGCACCTTAGATCTAGCTTTGGATCTTTACCCAATACTAGCTGTCTAAAAAGTTTCATGGCGGGCTGTGGCACAGCAGGATTGCTGCTTTTAAACACCGCCATTAAAATGTCTAACATCTCCTTGGAAGATATTTCCCCTGGCTTAAAACTTGGTATTTTATTGGCCAGCAGCAGCGAACTTAACAGCCATATACCGGACTCACCACGCCTAAGCATGTTAAGTATCCTATCTACAAAATCCTTTGGTTGTTCGAGGAAAGATTTTGCCGAAGGTACAGTCGTATCTTTTCCGGTTCTAAACGGTTGAGAATTTGGACTGTCTCTAAAATCATGCGAACCCATTGCAGCCGATGGTTTGTCATTTCCTGGGAGTGACGTTTTTCTCCAAGTGTTTGCCCTATGAGTTGTTGTAGTATTGACGCTCTCCATATTATTCTTTCTTTGGTTGTTGTGTATAATGCCTACGCGAAAAATCTTTCCTTTGCAAGTCTTTTTTGTGAAAACTTTTACTTTTTATAAACAACAGAAAAGCCGGCAAAACCATGGCGTTTTCTCCGAAATTCTGCAAAAATTCAGGCTTGCCGCCGTCCTGTGAATTTTTAAACGGGTCACGTCTATCACCAAAATCTTCCGACTTTTACCGGGTCAGTTTCTGCAGAACTTTGTCATTATTTTTCTTTACGCCGGAAATTTTTTATTTAAAAATCGACAGACTTTTGGAAAGAAATGGCAATGGACACAGGTAGGTGGTGTATCGTTCGGCTAGGTGATGACTACAATTGGTGGGTGCATGAAGCCAGCGACGATACTTTTTGTGATACGGAGTTGGGTATTCTTGACCCGAAACAGATAGAACGTATGGTCGATCTATTGGACCAGTTGAAGCAATATGGTCTCGATGATGAAGTGGTCAACGGTGCATTTATTCCCTATGCAATCGATAGAGAAATGCCAAAGGAAATGTTCAGACTGTACGAAGTTAAAGATAATATTTTAAGTCCGCGCGAACGTGTTTTTTGCCTGCCCAATAGTTCCGGGGAACAGGAAGGAATGTTTGCTGAATTCATAGATCACATAATGGCTTTGCGAATAAAATTGTTGAATGCGAGTTTTGATTTTAAGCAACCTTTGAATTTGGAAGAGGTCGAAGATATTTTGCATGCGGAACAACAGGAACGGTATATCGCCGGCATTAGGCCCCACGCATTCGATGAAATTATGTCCATATTGGACTATGTCCCCGCCGGATATAGTTTGGATGCGGATGCCGAGGACGAAGATGAGGATAAAGAAGACCTTGATTTATTAGAGTTCGACGATGATGAGGAAGAGTCATTAAAGATTGACGGAGACAACCCCGGAGATTGGTGATGATGGGGGTTATTTATGGCGAGCAGATGTGTTTATAATTTGTGAGAAAATATTCCATAGTTGTATTTTTTGTGGTAGTATTATTTTTCGCTGCATTTTTTATCTGGCCAATTTTCCAAGTTTTACGCAGTGGATTCACCACTTCAGACGGCCATTTTACCCTAGCCTATCTCTCTGCAATTTTTAGTAATAGGCTATACCTGATAAGCATCAAAAATTCGATATTACTAGCAACTGTTACCACCATAGTCGCTTTTTTAATAGCACTTCCGTTGGCATATTTTACGGATCGCTATGATTTTCCTGGGAAAAAATTTTTTACAAATGTCGTTTTATTGCCAATCATGTTGCCTCCATTTGTTGGAGCCATAGGGGTTCACCATATCCTCGGTGTTCGTGGGATGTTAAATAGCATTCTCTTAAAAATGGGTATTATCGACGGGGCACATTTGATCGATTGGCTGGGTGACTACAAACTAATCGGCATGTGTTTTCTAAATGCCATCAGCCTATACCCCATACTATATTTAAATCTTGTGTCGACATTGGCAAACATTGACCCTTCGCTCGACGAAGCAGCCGGGTGTCTCGGATGCCATGGATTAAAGAGATTTTTTAAAATCACATTTCCGCTGATGCGATCGGGAATTTTCGCCGGCGTAACGTTGGTATTCATTTGGTCATTCACCGAATTGGGGGTGCCACTAATTTTCGATTACAATCTGGTTGTCTCCGTCCAAATTTACAATGGATTAAAAGTGATCAATGATAATCAGTTACCTTTTGCTTTGGTCAGTGTCGTACTTCTGCTATCGTTGGCATTTTACATCTTTGGTAAGCTATTGACGGGAAACCAAAACTATGCGATGATGGCAAAGGCATCCCATGCCTATTCGGCTAAGAAAACAGGATTTCTCAAAAAATTAATCTGCTGTTCTTTGTTCATCGGAGTTACCATTGTGGCTTTAATGCCGCATGCCGCCGTGGTTTTGACATCATTTGCTGGGGATTGGTATAATTCAGTATTTCCCAACGTTTGGACATTGGACAATTATAAAATTACACTTGGCCATCCTTTTACAATTTCGTCCATACAAAATAGTGTGATTTATTCGGGCTGTGCGACCTTATTTGCCGTTATTTTGGGAATTACGATCGCCTTTGTCGTTGTGCGTTCTAGGTTAAAATTTCGTAATTTGCTAGACACCATGACCATGTTACCACTAGCCGTTCCAGGACTTGTCATGGCATTCGGATACTTTGCAATGAGTCAAAATGGTAGGGTATTTTCATTTTTAAATCCCATAGAAAACCCGACGATGCTGTTGATTATAGCGTATACGGTTCGGAAACTACCGTTCATTGTGCGCTCGGCGATATCTGGCCTACAGCAGATGAGTTATACCTATGAAGAGGCTGCCCAGTGTTTGGGATGTTCCCCTCTAAAGACTAGTATAAGGATTACTTTTCCATTGATAATTGCAAATTTATTGGCTGGAGGATTATTGGTCTTTTCACAAACCATGCTTGAAGTATCCGACTCCCTAGTTCTAGCTCAAAAACAGCAATATTACCCAATAACCAAAGCCATATACGAATTGATCAATTTATTGGGCGAAGGCCCGTTCTTGGCATGTTCTCTGGGTGTCTGGGCGATGACATTTCTAGCCATAACCGTCATCAGTGCTTCAACTTTTATGGGTAAAAATCTAGGCACCATTTTCAAGGCATGAGCCATCAAAAACCAACGATATGGGGTCCTGCATGGCCCTTAAACCCAAATTTTTAGATCGACGATGGGTTTCATCGCTGCTGTGGCGGTACAACTTTTGATTCCAGTGGTTTGCTGTGCTTTTTGACATCTAATTTTTGCTCCACAAATGCTAAAACAAGTGCGATATTTTCTTCCATTGGACGGGAGGATGTCCATACCTCTATGGCATATTCAGGTTTTTTCATCGGATGAAACGTGCGAGAAAAATCCAATTTATCACGTTCAATGGGGTTATCGATTTCTTTTTCCACATCAATCCTGAAGTCTATTTTGGCAGAGTCAGTAGCCAGGAACCAAAATTTCACATCGGCTTCTGGAAATATATATGTACCACATGTCCGTCCTTCGGCAGCTATGCCGTTGAACTTTTGGATTTCTTTCAAATTTAGGACTTCTCGGATATGTTTTATGCAAAAATCATTAATGGACTTAAATAATGATGAATATTTAGCCACATTGGCATTGATATCTTCCGCCCTCAATTCTTTGCTGGTCAAACAGACTCCATTGATGCTAAATTTGGCTTTTCCGTCTTCCAAGAAACATTCATATTTGGCATCCTTCAAAAATTCATCTATTTTGCTTTCATTGTTAGACTCCGGCGCAACTCCAGCCTGAATAAGCACATATGTTACCGTGCGATATAATGCACCGGTTTCGACATAAACCAAGTTGAATTTTTTAGCAAGTGCCTGTGTAATGGGAGATTTTTTCGTGGCTGATCCTCCATCGATGGTGACGACTATTTTATCGTACAACGGGAATATTTCCGTATCAACTTCGCAATGGGCGTAGGTAGGAAAAATTAATATCATCACCAGCAATGCAAAGGAAAATAACCCTGTTTTCATTATACTATGCATATATGTAAATTGTAAGGATTTTAAAATTTTACAAGACTCTTTTTATTTTTATCGAAAATCATTTTTTCCATTCAGGTCTAAAACTCGCAAATAAAATTTTATCACCAAATGTCATTTTTGAGTACAATAGCCATATAACAATTCCGAAGGGTTTAAAATGTTCATTTTCGCCAACGGGGGAGTTTTGTTTATGTAAGTATTTAGTAAAAAAATATAAAAGATTTATAAAAGATCTTGAAAAAGATGTAAAAGATCCTAAATTGTCCCAACACAGGAGGTGTTAATGAATAACAAATCGAGGAGAAAATATTTTGTTTTGGCGTGCCTGGCTGCTTGCCTACTGCATACCGGCGCATTTGGAGTCACTGAGGAGCGTGCCGTGGCGCTGCATATAGGTGATAGTGTGGATACAACCATAAATTTTTCGACCGAAGGGGACGAAAATAATCCGGTAAACACATCCATGGATGCGTTTGTGGGTAATGATGGTTTAATGCAGAACATCAATGTATCCGATACCAGTCCTATCCACGGCATATATTTCTCGGGGGAAAGTTTTTCCGGAAAAACTTTGATACTGAATAACGTCAACATCGCCTATGGCGATCAAATTCCTTACCTCATAGCAGCAACCGCCACCACCGCTGCGGAAAGCCAGTGTTCTGCTGTGGCCATAGATCTCTCGGGGGTACATGGTAGTGATGGTTCACAATTCACCGTGGCACTGGATAATACTGGTAACGCAAAGGAGTATCGGTTTTCCGCCAAGGCAAATACCAGTAACGTACCCACTTATGCTGTAGCAATTGGCGTTCCAATCGCCACAAGTGAAATAGATACAAGTTACTCTACCTTTGATCCTCGGGGTGCTTTGGTAAACGCCACCGTCTCCGCCACCGCCACCGGTGAGAATTCCGCCTACGCTGCGGTATTCGGAGCGGGATATGCGAATAGCGAGGAAACGACGGTAAGCGATTGGACCGCAGAATTTAAGGGCAATGCAACCATAGCCGCCACCGGGCATAGTCAAACCACTGACAATATTAACATTGGGACGCTGGGCGGGGACAAAAACGATAATTTTCGCTTCTATTTCAATGGCAGCGAGAGTACCGTGGTGAACATCGCCGCGCTGAAACTAGGAGAGGTGAGCGAGCCCAATGCAGAGGCAGAAGGAGCCAAGCAGGCCACCTTGGCGCTGGTCGAAGACCAAGGGAAAAATACAGGTGAGAACTACTACGCCCGTGCCATCGCTCTCGGACCGAATTTCCAATTGAACGTCGGGCGTACCCGCACACTCATGGCCGAAAGCTCCGAACATAAAAACGCTATCCTGGAAGCGGAGAGTTCCATAAGCAGCGGTGGACAGCCAAGTGGCGGAAACGGCACGATGAATATCTTCGGTGCCATCGGCCAGGCACGTGCCAACGCAAACACGGAAGGCTCCATCATCCGCATCGACAGTGGATGGACAGTAAACGCCTACGGCCCAGTGGAGGACGTCACTTCCATCGCAGTGAATAACGGTACCTTCAACACCTACGAATCCATCAAGAATATCACCCTGTCCAACGGAAGTGTGAACGCCTACGGCACAAGCAATGACATCGGTACCATCACCATCAACGGCGGTAATCTGCACATCACCAAGTGTGACAGTAGCAAGTTCGATGAAAACTTTACCCTACTGAAAAATGGGATGCACTACGTCGATTCGAATGGGACGAAATATGGTTCCGGAACAACAAATGTACTGAATATCGATGCTACCAGCTACCCATGGAAAGGGAACTCCACCGGCGGGAAATTAACCCTAAACGAAGGCAATGTTTTAAAATTTCACGTGGATAGTAGCCAGCCAGACACTACGATAGCGGTACAACCAACGGGTCTCGATGATAGGTTTGAGATTACGAAGGGATATGTCACCATCGATCCCGGCATGTCGGAAGCCATGGTGTTCAGCGGGGGTAAACTTAGCATTGTTAACGATAATATAAGTGAGTCGGGGACATTGCCCGCCCATGCCGATTTCTGGCTGGTCCGTACGGGAAAAAATACAAACATTGAAGCCGTTGGTGCCATATTCGGGTTTAACCTTGCTAACGAAGATCAGTTTATAAAAATAAACGACAACCTGTACAAAATGACGAAAACTTATGGAGGAAATCTTCTTTCCGGAGAAATTGACGACTATGCGGAATGGAGTGGGGATTTGGACGTTTATTTGTTCAATGATGCAACTAAAAGCGCCAGCGGTTTGATAATAGGTACCGGAGATACACCCCACTACGCCATTGAATCGGATTATACCAAACACCATGCCAATGGGGAACTGGCAACCCTGACGGCATCCGCCCACACCCTATTGTTCAATGCTACTTCCGACCGCTTGACAAACGTGAAAGGTTCCCTCGCCGATCCGTTTGTCCATGCCATTTATGGCCGCGCCCACCAGGACGAAATTGCTGGGCTTGGATACAACAGCAAGATGAGCGGTTGCGTCCTAGGCCTTGACGATGTGTGGAATCTCTCCAACGAAAGATACCTCCCCGCGGGTGCTATCTTCGGATATGCCCACGGAAAGATGGACTTTTTCGGGTCCGCCACGGGCCTAGAACAATCTGCCAAGCGGGATCTTTACATGGTAGAACTTTTCGGTGCCTACGAATCCTTCGATGACAAACTTTTGAAAACCAACGTTGGGATTTCTTTCGGCTACGACTATGGCAGTGATAGGCTGCACGGGATGGATGCCTACTGGAATTTGTCAAAAACCTGTATGCCTACTGGGTATGCCAGTTCGGGCTGTGGTTCCGGGTAAACTACAACCACATCGCCCAGGATGGATATTATGAAACGACGACAGCTGCAGTTGGTGCCCAGCATGTCTCCGCCGTCAACCATAACCTCTTCACCACCATCCTTGGCCTCAACGTCGAAAAGGAAATCTTCGACCAGGAACATGCCGATAAAAAATGGTCCCTATCCCTGAAGGCGTGTTGGGAATGCCAATCGAGGCAGAGACATTCCAGCGCCACCGCTACCTTTGACAACAACTTCAACATCGGCACAATCGTTCCTATTCTCAGGTATCCGTCCAAGCATTCCGCCATCGGAACTCTCGCAGTTTCCAAACACTTAAACGTCAACTGGGACATCGTCGGTTCCTACACCGGCAGAATCGGCAAGAACATCTCCACCCACACCATTTTCTGCGGACTCAAGTACTCCTTCTAGACGCCAGGCACATGGTGGTAGGAAAACCGAACACAATTGCAGTCTATTTTCGCCGGGTACTGGTGTCAAAAAGTACAGGCCCGGCCAGTGAAATCATCCGAGAGATCTGCCATGGAGCGAATAGTCTACTATGGCAGATTACGCAACTTGTTAGCGCTGAAAATATCATTTTTACGTGAAAAAAATTCGACCTTGTCTTGCTATTCCTAGACTTCTCTAAAGGTCGCGGTTAAATCCAAGTACAGAATTGAGCTAGCGAAAATTGGACAAAAAGATCTAAGCGGGTTATTCAAAAGTGAATGTAAAAGCAATCTTCTTATGTATTTTACTTCTTTTTCTTTCTTTCTTTTCTGCTCTTTCGTATGCCTTTATTAAATGAAATTAGCGTATTTTCCTCTGCTCCCGTTTCTACTCCATCCCTCTTAAACTTTTGATGAAAACCTAAATGGCCATGATTTTGATCGAAATGCGGTAAATTTGCTAGAAGCTGTCTTCCATTTTCTCCTAATCCGCTTGGGAAAATCCATTCGTGTTTTCTATTGCAGGGATAAGATTTTTAAGTTCAGAGAAACACTTTAAATATTAAATTTTTTCATCTTCGACACCAGTGATAGCATAATGCATTGCCGCCTTCGCTTCAAGAAAAGACCGGCCGAACATTTTTTCACATATACCTTTTATATTCTCACTCTCTTCTTCTGAACACTTTATTTCGTTATTCAAACAAAATTGGTTAATAGCCAAAAATTTCCCATATTTCCCAGTGGAATTTTTTACATCGATTTCATTTTTTGATACCTCCTCCCATGCTTCATTCAGACACGGGATAAGCAAATTCTTGATAAAGAAATCCCTTCGTGCCTCTGGATCTACGGCCAATAGGTCATAAACCGCTGAGAGGATCTGTGGAAGCTCACTGCTATTGCAGCTCTTTATGACAGTTGCTAAGGCTTTTTGGAACTTTTGATCTTCAGTTATTGCTGTTTTGATTCTAAATTGTTGTATGGCAACATCATACTCTGGCCCACCGGATTTGCTGTTCAGCCACATCGCGAATTTTCTAATGGGGCTGGGGTCAAATCTACCACCTTCAAAGTCATTAACAAAAGCTTGCACTTCTAAGGTTTCCACATTAAAATTAGCACAAATGCGCTCATCCAAGCCAAGCTTATCTTTCAACGCCTTCTGATGTGTGCCTAATTGCAGCCGTGAATTTGATTTCGGACTGCCTGATACCGAATTAACTTTATGCTCCCCAACGGGCCTGGTTTGCTCTGGTATCTTTTGTGCTTCCGAATTTGAAGATGAAGTATCTGAGACTAGAAATTCACTCATACTGGAAAAAGTATATGGCAAAATATTCAGATGTCAAGGTGAATAGTTGGACAAAATTTTAGGATTTACGTGGAAATTTTAAAATTTTACCAATATGATAATTCCGATCGCAAGCATTAAAAAACACATGATTGGGAACCTAAGGGGTGGTTCGATATCAAAGCCACGCATAGAATCTTTGAAAATTTTATACTTTTTTGATCTTTGCCATTACTACGCTCTCCACAATTACCACCGGAATTAATAACAGAATGAGGAACGGTTCGATTATCCATATCATCGGTATGCCGATATTCTCGGAAGTCGGTGATATAAAAAGTCCCAAAGAGGTGACATGGTTCCAATTTTGACAAAATTTTCAATAAAGCCAAGCACAATGGCATCGGAGTATAAATTTTCTCGGAAAATAAGCAAACAATCTCCCCTTTCTCATCCGCCACAAGCGTTGTACCCACACACTTTCTCTTCAATCTAAATCGTCTGCTCTTTCCTCCTTTATTTGAATTTATGAGTCCTGAGCCTGGGATTTTTTTACTTCTTTTTCTGTTAGATTATGTGCTTCATTTCATCGAAAGTGGGACAAAAGATAAAAGCTTTTGCCGCATTAAAGGACTACTCTTTCGTTACAAATGTGGGTTCGCATTTTTTATTGAAAACATCCTTTGAGATTATCACTTCGGAAATTTTGTCATTTTGGGGAACCTTGTACATAATATCAAGCATCATGTTTTCTAGAAGTGAACGCAGTGCTCGAGCCCCCGTTTTCATTTTAACAGCCTGCTTAGCGATTTCGGGGATCACATCGTCAACAATTGTCAGGCGAACGCCATCCAACGCTAATAATTTTTTATACTGCTTTATGAGTGCATTTTTTGTGCTCAAAAGAATGCGGCATAGATCTTCTTCCGTTAGTTCATCAAGTACCGATATGGCCGGCAACCTGCCGATGAATTCAGGGATAAGTCCAAATTTTACTAAATCTTCCGGCTGGACATTTTTTGTCATCTCTTCGGCCTTTTCGGGCTCATTCTTACTTGGCAATACCTTGAATCCCAAAACGGTCTTACCGATTCGCTCCTTGATAATTTTGTCCAGGTCCGCAAATGCTCCTCCGCAGATAAACAGAATGTTTCTCGTGTTTACCATTATGTATTCTTGTTCGGGATGTTTGCGCCCTCCCTTTGGGGGTACATTGCAAGTTGTTCCTTCAAGAATTTTCAACAGAGCTTGCTGGACACCTTCTCCGGAGACATCCCGGGATATGGACACATTTTCCGTTTTGCGGCTGATTTTATCAATTTCGTCGATGTATATGATTCCACACTCGGCCTTTTTCAGGTTGTAATCCGCTGCCTGTAAAAGGCGCAGCACAATATTTTCAACATCCTCTCCCACATACCCAGCCTCCGTCAATGTGGTAGCATCGGCTATGGCAAATGGTACATCCAGTGCTTTGGCCAATATTTTCGCCAACAAAGTTTTTCCGCAACCGGTGGGACCAATTAGCAAAATGTTGCTTTTTTCAATTTCGACATCCTTCAAATCTTCAGCGATTTCTTCATTTTGTGGTATGTTGTCTTGAGTAAAAATACCATCACAGAGCAATCTTTTATAGTGATTATATACCGCAACGGATAATGTCTTTTTGGCGTGGTCCTGCCCAACGACGTTTTCATTCAAAACTTCCATTAGTCTCGGAGGAGAAACCATGTTAAAATTGAATAGCCTATCTTCCTGTACCACAACAGATAAATTGCCATCTTCGCTCTGCCCATTGAAATTTTGAGGGTCTGGTTTGGAAGAAGCATCGGTTGCCGTAGACGGAAAAAAACCTTTACCAAGTGCCTGGGCACATTTGGCAACGCAACCACTGCATATGAATATTCCGTTGGGGCCCGCGATCAATTTTTCTACTTCCATTTGAGATCTTCCACAAAACGAACATTTGATCAAATTTGACATAACCCTACCTAGGGCATTCAAATTTGATAAATCCCCATGTCAAATCTATCCGGAATAAATTTTAATAATTGAATCAAGTGCTGTGCAGCATATGTTAACCCCCAAAAAACAAATGACAAATGACGCTGACATCATACACTATCGAAATCAAAACTTCAATTGGAAAGCCAAACTGCTAACACAAGTTTAAAACTTTTCTATGGTACATCTTGCTTGTTGTAATGCCGTTTTAACCATATTCAATCGGTTAAACACGGCATTGTCATCGTTGGCATCATGAATCATCACATTGACCTCCGACTCATATTGCAAAAGCTTATTTATTAATTCTTTACGGTAAAACCCAGATTTATCCTCCAGAAGATTTTTTTCCATGTCCACAAAAATTGGACGTTCTCTTTTTCCTGAATCCATTGATTATAACTCTCCGATTTTAAGGATAATCGTTTGATTTCCTTTTGTCAATACGATGTTTTCAGGAGTTATATCTTTTATCGAATAGCCATTCGAAAGCGTTGCACCAACCATATACTTTGTCCCATCCTTGAAGCCTATCCAATTTAACCCCGTGTCACTGATAGAAACACTGTTGACTTCGCTTCCAAAATATTGCTGTTTAATAACTTCCGGGTCACTTATTTTTACAAAATTTTTTACTAAAATGTCTTTGCCAAATGTCTTTTCTATTTGCAACTTTGCCAGCCGCCAATTTTCTTCTTCATCGGTGGATACCAACCCTCCAATGGCTATGCCATCAACCTGGGGAACAATACCAACTTTCCCAGTCAGTTTATATTTTGCAATTATTGGCCTTGCCAGATTAAATGCCTTTGTCGGGAGAATCACTTCATCCTGCAAGTCAACTATTCCCATAACATCTTCGACTATTCGCTTGCGAACCTTGCCCCATTTATCTTTGTCATAGGCGTAGCCTGTTATTAGGAAAACCCCATTGGAAATGGATTGTACCTTTGGATGCGATTCAACATTGGACAACAAAGCGTTAATTTCCGATAGAATTTTTTCTTCACTGTAGATTTTATATTTAATGGTAGGAAAGATAGACCTCAGTTTGGTGCGCAAATTCGATAATTCTTCATTGGATAGAGTATACCCTGAGGCAACAAACCCCATTTGGGTTTTGCTGATGGTCACATCACCAGCCAATCCTTGTTCAGTAACCGCGTTTTGAAGAAGGGCAAATACATTTGGACTTTCGGAAACTTTGGCAGGGTCTGAAAACATGGAAACGAAAAATAGAAGAGAAGCGGCAAATCCAAATATTATCAAGGTAATTCCACCATATAACCACGACCGCTTATTCTTAATTTTGTTGATTGTTGTTACACTTGCAGAGATTTTATCATCAACGACGACTTCCTGTTGTTCCTCGTGAGCAGCATCTTCTTCTCCGAGTTGGGGAGCATCTGCCGCCGATATAGCTGGCCATGTTTGATTGGCAGGCCCAATGACAATGTGGGTTGAACCGATTGTGATAAACTGAAATTCTTCAATTGTAATCGTTTCATCTTTGACCAATTTGCCGTCGACAAACACTTTACTATTCAGTGGTTTAAGCTTAATACCTTCCGTAGAAAAAGTGATTTCCATATGTCTTGGCTCGATAAACGAATCCGATAACACAACATCGCTGCTATTACTACTTCCCACCACCACTGTTTCGTATCCGAAAACGGTTTCAGCACCCTGGTGGTTTCCCGAAAGGATTTTTAACAAAAATTCAGAGTCTTTTTCCTTCATTACGAGCCGTTTATATATTGTTTTGTTTAAAAAAAATCAAACCTTATCCTCAGTGTTCCTCATTGTTTAAAAAGTTGGGCAAACTTCGTTATTTTTGCTGCTTGCGGTGTAATTTTCACCCGTTGACCAAATTTCATCATTTATCAGTACTTTGAATTCCAAATTTGTTTTGGATGACACATCTTTAAATTCCCACTGCCAGCAGTCATCATTCGTACATTTCATTTCTATTCCTTTGTCCCAGGATAATCCGCAACCATCCCCACGAATATATAAACGATTGCCAAAACCAATATTAGCCCTAGCAACAACTAATAGTGTTTTACTATTTTGCTTAGAAATACCAACAGCTGGCCTTTTTACCGTATCCGGCCTGGATGTATTTACATTCGTTTCCTTTTTTGTAACAAACTTTCCGCTATCTGTTTTTGATGCATGCATCGAATTATCCCCACTTTTCCTATTACAAACAACCTTTCCAGAGAAATTTTTTGTTTTTCATGAAAACATCATTCTTTATCCTAACATTTTTTAAGAAAAATAAAATGCTTTTTATTAAAAATTTTTAACCGTTGGCCTTGACAAATTTTATCGTTAAAACCATTGTGTAATCCCATGAGACGTGTCGTGGAATTTATGGCTGGTATTTTACTCATGTTGACATCGGCTTGTAGCAGTGTCGATTCTTCAAGTGCGAAAAGTTCACAGTTGCCGTGGGCAAGGCCAACGACATGGGAGCAAAACCCTACGCTTCGTCTGGAAGATTTATCTTATTCTAGTGGTCATAAAAGCGGTCATAAGGCTAATTAGGAATTAGAAATTTCGACCCACCACAGCCTGTCCTCACTAAAATGTCAAAACTGGTAATAGTCCCAACACCCATAGGGAATTTGGGTGATATTTCAGCTAGGTCCATTGATACACTGGCTAGGTGTGACGTTATTCTCTGTGAAGATACGCGGGTGTGTTCCAAACTGTTAAATCATTTGAAAATAGACAAAAAAATGCTTCTCTACCGTGACGATAACGAAGAAAAGCAGGTCCAAAAAATAATAGACCTAATAGGGGATGGGAATACCGTTTGTTTAACAAGTGATGCGGGGACTCCTGCGATAAGTGATCCAGGATATAGGATCGTAAATGCATGCCGTAGGCGCAAAATTCCAGTGGAGTCACTTCCGGGAGCCTGTGCACTTATTACTGCCTTAGCAGCGTCGGGATTACCGAGCGATGGGTTCCTATTCCTTGGATTTTTGCCGAGCAAAACATCTGCTCGGACTAATGTGTTCAAAAAATATTCCGACTTCGACTATACTTTGATATTCTACGAATCCCGCCATAGGATTTTGAAATTTTTGAAAGAACTACAAAATGTAATGGGGGCGACCAGGGTAATCTGTGTGGCCAGGGAAATGACGAAATTACACGAGATATTTCATGTGGGCGAAGCTGGTCAGGTTTACGAAGAAATTGTAGGGATGTCCACAAAAGGCGAGTATGTTATAATAGTGGCTCCCCAACGATTCAAATTTAGCCCGTAATCTTTCGACTTATAATTTTCTTGACCGTTGGTAGATATGACATAGCAATGACGATCATGTTTCCCGAAGATATGTCCCGCAGGCGGAAGAATAGAATTTTTGCTGTACAGTTCATGTATTCCTGGTCCATAAACAAAAATAAAGAGCTTGTACAAATCGGTGACATCGTCGACGCTTTTATGGATTCTTATTTTCCCGAGGCAAACGACCAGTACAAATTTGGGAAAGAGCTTGCGGTGGGAGTTGTTGAAAACATTGATGTCATCGATGATCTGATAAAGAAACATGCCACCCATTGGTCTTTGGACAGAATAGCTATCGTCGATCTGGCTGTTTTAAGGGTCGCCATATATGAAATGCTATTTCGAGATGACATACCTCCCGTAGTTGCCATGAATGAGGCCATAGACATTGGGAAAATCCTATCGACGGAGGAGTCCGGAAGATTTTTGAATGGAGTTTTGGATGGTGTTAAAAAAAAGCTAACCCGTCCATTGCGGGAAACAGGAAGATATAGTTAATTTGATTGCCAAGGACACAAAAGAAAGACATGGGAGAAAGGAAAATGTACTACGGCGAAGAATAGAGAGAAAGTAATAGGGTATGTCCAAAACCATAGGGCAAAATAAACAACGTCAATATAGCAATGGGAACAATGTTTAGGCGGAAAAAATGCCAAAGGAAAAGTGGAATTTGGAGAGAGCCGTTAAAGGGAAGATCGAGAAAGTTGGATGTCTCAATGCGCCACATCATCCGCCACCTGTTGAGGATCACCTTTCCCGGTCGTCGGATGTTGCACGATATCGTACATTAATTCATAAACATTGTTAATGAATTCAACATCCTCTGATTTTTCAAGATTTTCAAGATATTCGCGTACAAAAGTTTTACTCAATGAAATTTTCATAATTTGTTCACATCTTTAGTCGTCGATTGAGACATTTCAGCACAATTTTGCATGTCAGTTCTTTGTGTTGCAATTAAATTACTAGACATAATATATATTATGCGAAAGATGAGGACAATTGCTTCCGATACCAACCTACTGGGCGTTTGCTGTGAAATCTTCTAGTGTCGCAGCCGTTCTGGTTGTCGCCCATAGGTAGGGTGTGCTAGGATATCGACCCGCAGCTCGTCAATTTTTTCCGCTATTACTAGGTTCGAGCTACAAAACTTTTTATATTCCCTATCGAATTTCTGGCATGGAGATCTGCTTATTATAGCGTTTATGTGTTCAACATCGCCATTGATTCGAATTCCTTAGGCATCAAATTCTCGTTTGAATCCTCTTCCACAAATCATTTTTTCTAAAACACTCACGTAATCTCCCATATCCTTGCCATTTTCGCCCCATAGTTATTGTACTCAAAAATGGCATTTGATGGGCTGTACATCCATCCTTGACTGCTATCTTTCTATATGCTTTTCTCGAGTGAGATGATTATCTCATATTCCCTTTTATATGCTTTTGTCAAACAAAATAGCTATAAATGATCTCGACCACCATGACCCAATTATCTGAAAATTATTGATCTAAAATCAAAAATTTTACTGACATGCTCCTTTCTCCTATTTAAAAGAAAAACATGACATTTACGAGCTTTTTTGTCGCGATAGCCCTCTTGGGGTCTTTTTATAACGCTACATTTCGTATGAAATTGAGCTATACGCTTTGGTTGATTAGTAATATTTACCTTTGTATTCACAATTTTATCATCAAAGAATATTCCCAGGCATTTTTGTTTGGAGCATATTTGATCACAACGTTAGTAGGGATCAAAAACACATATAAAGATAAAGATTGGTTCGAGCCAAAGAAAAATTGGGAAAGATAAGTACAAATATGGGAAATCGACAGTTGAGATAAAAAACATAAAATGGGAGAGGATAATATTCGTGGAAAATTTTCTGCGTAGATTAGGGAAAATGGTCGTAAAAACTCTCCGTTTACCCCTGGTAGAATGTCATGAAATCCCTGCATTTACTTAGGTTAAACCATTTTTGATGGAGAATTAAATGTACCCAGATTAAATGATTGGCGATGAAATTTAACCGTTGTGTTCCCATGTGAATTTTATATTGGTCCCTTCGTGTTAAAAGCTAATAGTGTCGACGGTGATAAAAATGTGGATCGGATGGAAAAGATAGTTTCTCTGATGAAGCGGAGAGGTTTCATTTTTAAATCGTTCGATATTTATGGCGGGCTGAACGGTTTTTTCGACTATGGACCGCTCGGGGTAGAACTGAAACGCAATATTAAGGAGGCCTGGTGGTCAGATGTGGTGAAAAGGCGCAACGATGTTGTTGGACTAGAGTGCTCAATAATTTCGCCTAAAAAGATTTGGGAAGCATCGGGGCATGTGGCTGGATTTTCCGACCCAATGGTGGATTGCAAGGAATCAAAAATGCGGTTTCGGGCAGATCAACTATTTTTCGCAAATGCGATCGTCGATGGCGAATCTATAGGTTATATCTGCGTTAAAGAATGTGACAATACTACAGAGGCAGCTGAAATAGCAGCTGAAACATTGAGAAAAAAATTAAAAAAAGCAGGAACGTTGCAAAAATTGGAAATCAAACCAGTCGCGGAAGCTACCAATGAAGAAATAGCTCTAATTCCTTCTCCCGCGACGGGAACAATTGGGGCATTAACCCTGCCACGGGAATTTAATCTAATGTTCCAAACGCACGTCGGAGCTGTTTCCGATGACACTTCCATAGCCTACTTGCGTCCAGAAACTGCCCAGGGCACATTCGTTAATTTTCAGAACGTTATCGATACAACGCGGGTGAAAATTCCATTCGGAATTGCACAGATGGGAAGGTCTTTTAGGAATGAAATCACACCTAGAAATTTTATTTTCCGTTCCCGGGAATTCGAACAAATGGAACTGGAATTTTTCATCGAT
Source organism: Puniceicoccales bacterium (assembly GCA_031279395.1). Classification (GTDB taxonomy): domain Bacteria; phylum Verrucomicrobiota; class Verrucomicrobiia; order Opitutales; family JAIRKQ01; genus JAIRKQ01. Next base: position 17,872 of record JAITIO010000009.1, read on the forward strand.
GACTCGGAAGAAGCATGGCAAAATTGGCATGAGTATTGGATAAACGAACGGCTAAAATGGCATAGAAGCATAGGGATTTGTGAAGATTTATTGGGGCTTGATGTGCATAAAAAAGAAAAACTAGCCCATTACTCAAAGGCATGTACGGATATTACTTTTAAGTATCCCTTTGGCGTACAAGAGCTCGAAGGAGTTGCTGCCCGGGGGAATTTTGACCTTATGCAACATCAGAGTTGCAGTGGACAATCGATGGAGTATTTTGATGAAAACACAAAGAGAAAATATGTTCCACATGTTATAGAACCCGCTGCGGGTGTAGATCGCACATTGCTTGCCGTTGTCTGTTCCGCCTATCATGAGGAAAATGTCGATGATGAAATGCGCACGGTCTTGAAATTTGTTCCACGCGTTGCCCCCATCAAAGCGGCGATATTTCCACTGGTGAAAAACAATCCCGAAATTGTCGCCAGGGCACAGGAAATATATAAGACTCTTCAACGACGGTGGAATGTTTTCTACGATGCTAGCGGGGCCATTGGAAGAAGGTATAGGAGGATGGATGAAATTGGGACTCCTTATTGCATAACCGTTGATTTTGATAGCCTAAAGGATGGTACATTTACGTTGAGGGATAGGGATTCGATGCAACAGGAAAGAATATCTTTGGAAGAACTAACTTTGTTGATGAGTGATAAAATTTTTTAAAAGTATCATCTTTTTTAAAAGTGTCATCATTTGACTTGTTGTTTGTAAATTCTTATGTACAATAGGGAACATTCATTTTATGGAATATACGGAAGCAGTAGATATAGTTTCTGAACTTTTCAGGATAAACCAATGGGCCAACAATGAATATAGTGAAAAGTACGCTATCCTAGACAATGACATTGAAATTCGGGTATTTCAGTCAGCTAGGGATAAAATGGTGATACAGGGAATGTTCGGGGAACCCATTCACAGTCCATCGATGGCAAATGCAAACGAAATAAAGCTTCGTTATCTTCTTCAGGCCAATTTTATCAGAATTGTTCAATGCAATGATGTTTTATCCATAGATAAACGTACAAACCGATTAACCACAACGCGGTATATTTCCCTACTTGAAACTTCTATGGAAAAAGTTCTCGATGCAGTCGAGTCTTTTATTCAAAATGTAGATTTTTGGGATATGGCATTGAAAAGAAAGCAATCATTCGCCACAATATCCCCTTTGTTAAAAGTTTCTTTAAAATAACAAGGAATGAAAAAAAAATTTTTTCAGTTTGTATTGGTTTTCATCTGTTGTACGCTTCGTGCAAATGAAAGAGATCCCATTGGCATTTCCCCAAATGGTACACTTCCATTTTCAAAGTCAAGTTACTACCACTTCGCCAAGGACCAAAATTTGTCTGCTCTCATACAAGATTTTTTCTCGATGCAGGGTATAACCGTAGTGATAAGCGATAGGATAAACTATACCGTCAATGGCAAGTTCAGCAAAATGGATCCGGCAGAATTTTGGACTTACATAACAAAGGCCTACGGTCTGGTTTGGTTTTTCGATGGCAAAATAATGTTTGTCTATACAAATGCCGAGCTGCAAACACAGATCTTTAGAATGGATACGGATGGAATTGGCACACTGTCTGTGATTCTATCACGCCTAGGATTCGTTGCTTCCGATTTTTCATTCCGAGATGTTGGTGAGGCAAACGTTCTAATAGTAACTGCACCTCCCCAGTATATTAATGTAATCAACGACATAGCAACCAAGTTTGTTCCAAGTAAGATTTCTGACACCACCATTGTGAAAATCATACCGTTAAAATATGCCTGGGCCTACGATATGACTTTTAACTATGCTAATGGTTCAATTTCCGTTCCCGGTGTCTCAAGTTTATTACAAAGCATCGTTACGGGCCAACAATTATCATCGGCACTATCTCCTTTCAACGTTAGCGTAGGGGGAAATCAAAAGCAAATAGAATATCAGCAAATGATAGGAATGCTTGACGATACCCCACCATACGCAAAGGACATAAATAACAATATTAAAAATATACAAAAGGATGGAAAAAATTCCGACAAGGGTAAAAATGACAAATCATCAGGTGATACGTCCAATGATGGTAATAGCATAGATATTTCAGGAACTTCTTTGCCTGGATTTATAACCTGTGATCAACGGCTAAACGCGATAATAATTCGCGATAGAAGAGAAAACATGCCATTTTACGAAGAAATTATATCGAAACTCGATGTGCCATGCGAAGTTATAAAAATTGATGTTGCCATCGTAGACGTAAGTAAATCTTCATCCATTTCTTTCGGGATTAACGGCATCAGCACTACCATTCCTGGCGATAATCCGATTAGTATTTTGATGGCAAGTAGCAATGCCGAAGCGGGTACAGGAGGTGGCACAAAAGCAAAAGGTTCAATTGCTGGCCGTTTTGGTATAGTAAAAAATACCACGATAGATTATGCCATTGATGCTTTAGAACAGAGTGGTAATGGACAAACTATTTCCCGCCCATCCGTTCTAACACTCGACAACGTTGCAGCAATTTTAGAAACCGATAAAGTGCACTATTCCACGATATCAGGAGCAAATAATTCGAACGCCTATACCCAATCCGCAACCACCAAGTTACAGGTTGTCCCCCATATCATTCCTGGAGATGCCGATGGGGATGGGAAACGTAAAATGAAGTTATTTGTTGACATATCCGACGGAAGTTTTGACGTCAACGAAGACAACCAACCCACTGCTGCTGTAACACAACATTCCCTAAATACGCAATCCGTATTGTATGAAGGACAAAGCTTAGTCATAGGAGGTTATGACTCTGAAGTAAACCAAAAAAAGGATAGTGGTGTTCCCGTATTGCAGCATTTACCTCTGGTAGGAATATTATTCAAACACACGAGTGACAGCAAAGTGATCAAAGAACGCATTTACGTAATTTCCCCATCCGTTGTGGAAATCCGCAGCGATGACCATAAGTATGATAGATTCGTCCAAAATGGACAACTCACAGCCGAAGGAACCCTTGAATCTGGCAATTATCCACTAACCACCCAATGGCCAAAAGAAGAACGGAAGCCTAAACGTATTAAAACCCGAACCAATTAACATAAAAGGTGGAACTGGCATTTTTGAAAAAATAGGTAATCTTTCAAATCGGGTCATTACTGCCGTTCGGCCGGTGGAACAACTTCGGGATTTTTCGCCAATTCTTCACGGTCGGTATTATTTTCTTGCTTCAAGTCTTTGCAGAGCATATACATTAGGTGATCCAATGTTTTTCCTCGCATGGTACGCCTGCGTAGATCAATAATTTTATCATTGTTCCTTCGAAGTTCGACAATATACTTGTTCACATCAAGCCCTCTAGTGTACACATCTTGCCAAATCATGTTTTCGATGTCCCCTTGCAGGGGCTCTATTTTTTCATCTTTGGCAATTTTGTCTAAAATTGCACCAATTTTTACTCGCTGCGTGGCAGCAGGTTTGAAACTATTGAAAATTTCTTGGGAATTTTTTGCAATATCCTGAGGGTTCACTCCCGACCTTACCTTACGATCCGCAAACTCATTCATCAAATTGGTAGCTTCCTGATTAATGGCACTTTCCGGGATTTTTACATCGATCGACTCAATGAGTTTTGTCACCAATTCTTCTCGTTGGTTAAATCTCGCCTGGGAAGTCTTGTAGTTGGTAAGCAACAATTTTGACTTTTCGTACAATTCCTCCTGGGATTTTACGCCCAGTGTCTGCAACATATCGTCCGTTAATTCGGGCAACACAAGTTCACGAACTTCGATGATCTCCAAATCATAGCTAACGGTTTTCCCAGCCAATTCAACTACTTCAAAATCGGTCTCGAATTGTTGAGAAACGGTCTTTTTTTCACCTGCCTTTATCCCCACGATACCATCGACTATCGCACCTATACCAGGTGTTGTGATATTGCCTACTTCTTCCCATGTGTTCGTTTGGGTTCCGTAAATGCTAGGAATACTCTTCGTATCTGCCACTACGCTTCCATCATCAAATTTTCCCGTATAGTTTAATTTAACAAAATCACCAATCTTGGATTTTCGACTAACAACCTCATATTTCGCATATCGCCTGAGCGTGTTTCTTACTTCATTTTGAATTTCGTGTTCATCCACAACCACATTGATCGGGTCAATGGATAGGCTTTTATAGTCAGACAATTCAAACTCGGGAATGATATCAAGTGTCAATGTACAAACCATGCCTCCATCGATATCTTCTCGCCTTAGGTCGACGATGGTAACAACACTCCACTCCGTTTTAGAATTTAGGGCATTCAGTGTTTTATTGATAATGTTGGAATCCAATTGCTTTTTGATCCCATCGGAAAATTTCGATAAAATGACATTGCTAGGAATTTTCCCCTTTCTAAACCCTGGCACATTGGCCTCCTTGCACAATTTATCGACTATCGATTTCCTTTCCGTCGTTATTTCATCCGCATCAAATGTACATACTACATTTAGGCGGGTATCACTAATATTTTCAATTTTTTCTTTCACAATGAAACTCGTAACTCTTATAATCCAGCCTAGGAGTAAATAATACACCGTCTAGGTCAATATTTTTTAGAAAACATTTTGAAAAAAGAATTGGTAAATTCTTGTAGAAATAGCAACATTTTACATCCCAACCGGAGTGATTGCCGAATGGAACAAGTATGTTTTGCAACAAAATAATAGAAAAAGTAAATGCTGACTTAGTCAAATGTTTGATGGATTCCGGTATCATTGACGTTGCTTCTACCGGTGGATTGAAAAATTTGGAGGCGGAAGCCCTGAATGAAAATTTAATAGTGACCCTACAAAAGGCAACCTACAGGGAAAAACTTTTCAATGCCATTGGAATGGAAGTAATAGAAAATATTCCCATCGAGGGCAACGGATTAGATTTCATCGGCAGCAATTTTGCAGCAAGTAATGCTCTTATTCCCATTCTATTGGACGATAAAAATTGTGTTATTGCAGTGGCAGATCCGTTTAATGTCGAGCTAATGGATACCATTTCACGTCGGTTGAAAATTCCAATTTCTTTTAAACTGACATCCTTTCGAAGGGTAAAGAAATTTTGGGAAAGCATTAATTCTGGACAGCGAACCAGTGGAAAAGAAAATGTGGCTTCTGCGTCGCCCCATACCGGTGAGCTAGAATCGGTTTTCGTGGATAAATTTTTTGATAACCTGCTTAAAATGTCGATTTCGGAGCGAGCATCGGATATTCATCTGGAGCATTATAAAGATGGAATGCGCATAAGGATCAGAGTTGATGGCAAATTGCACAGCATCAATAATGTCGATAAAATCCTTGCACAGGCCGTTATCGCTAGGATAAAGTTTAAGGCCGATGCAAAAATTGATGAGGTCCATCTGCCACAGGATAGAAGGATACGCGTAAAAATTTTCGACAAAAATTATGACCTGCGCATTTCAATTTTGCCAACCATATGCGGAGAAAATGTCGCCATTAGAATTTTTGACCAGGAGGATAACGATTTTGACTTAAATAGCATCGGCTTGGGCCAGGAACAATACGCTTTGATGGAGTCGATAATAAATGGCAAAAGTGGACTGATCCTTCTGTGCGGACCAACCGGATGCGGCAAGACCACAACATTGTATACAATTTTAAAAAAAATTTCATCGCGGGATAGGAAAGTGATCACCATTGAAGATCCCATAGAATATAGATTGGATGGAATCAGCCAGGTGCCTGTCAACGATGAAATTGGGCTATCCTTTGCATCCATTTTGCGTTCCATTCTGCGCCAATCCCCAAATGTAATAATGGTCGGTGAAATTCGTGACCATGAAACGGCGGAGCTTGTAATTCAAGCTACTTTAACGGGGCATTTGGTGCTCAGCACAATCCACTGCGATGATGCGATGGGAGCCATGACACGACTTCTGGACCTTGGTATTTCGGAATTTTTGATAAAGAGCTGCCTGCGCGGGTCAATTGCCCAAAAGCTTATGCGCAAACCATGCCAATCCTGCATGGCATCGCGAGAACTATCGGATGCTGAAAAAATGTTGTTTCCCCAACTGGCCGATTCCATAAAAATGGTTCCGGAAGTACATGGATGTGAAAATTGTTCTCGGAGAGGATATAGAGGAAGAATTGCAATTTTCGATTTTTTAGTGAGAAAAAGTCTAACCAATAACCTTTCGACGATCAACAAGGAAATTGTTTTCGATGATTTTATCCATGCCGACTCTTTTCCCGAAAACATTCTCAGGTTACTGAAAGACCATGCCATCATGTTCGAAGATGTCAGCCCACAGCTGATCAGTGATGTGCGAAAGTTTGAGCATGTTAAATTTTGAAACCGATGAGGGTGCAAGTTGTCATTCATTTTTGCTCCTAATATTTTTACATAAAATGCTTGACCGAATGGACAAATATTCCAGATTGCCAATCACGTTTGCGAGCATAGTTTAGTGGTAAAACTTCTGCCTTCCAAGCAGGTATCGTCGGTTCGATTCCGTCTGCTCGCACCAAGTTTATACGACCAGGTTTGCAACTCAATTTTTGCCATGGATGCTCCGCTGCTGATTTTTTCAAATACCAAAATAGATTCCGATTTGCTCTACCTAATTGGTACACATGTTCTGGACAATATCGCCGTCGTGTTTGATGGACGGGAATCAATTGCTCTGGTAAGTGCACTGGAAATCAATCGACTCAGAAATACATCAAAAATTGACAGATTTGTCAGCTGGGACATTGTTAAATTATCCTTACAATCTGCCAAAAATACCGATTTCGACGTTCTGAAACGATTTTTACAAGACCTTAAAATAAAGACAATTTGCGTCAAACAAGACTTTCCAGTTTACCTTGCGGACCAACTGAGATCTGCAAATTTTGAAATAATTGTGGCAGGATTTTCTATCCTTCCCCAGAGGTTAATAAAGTCCGATGGAGAAATTGCCGAAATCAGGCATGCCATTGATATCGTCCGCCAGACATTTGTGCAAGTGGAAAATATCCTATCGGCCACATCGACCAATGGGAAAAATGAATTGGTTTTTGAAGATGAAATTTTGACATCGGAATGTCTGCGCGACATGATGGAAACGTTTTGCTATCAGCTGGGAGCAATTTCGGATTCCACAATCGTTGCCTGTGGGGTTGATGCCTGTGACCCGCATAATTGGGGACATGGTCCCTTGAAGGCCAACGAATTCATTTTGATAGATTTTTTTCCACATTTGAAGACTTCTGGCTACTATGCCGACGTTTCCCGTACATTTCTCAAAGGGAAACCAACGAAAGAACAAGCTAATCTGTACAACATCGTCAAAGCCGCCCATGACATTGCCATCGATATGGCCCATGGTGGGGTTCGAGGAAAGGAAATAATGGTGCGGACCTTGGAATATTTTGAGAGTAAAGGGTACAAGTCAAGCAATACTGCCAATCCTCCCTACGGAATGTTCCATTCACTTGGGCATGGCTTGGGGCTTGATATTCACGAACCACCAAGAATCGGGGGGTGTGATGACATGCTGCAATCTGGAATGGTCGTAACCATTGAGCCTGGGCTATATTATCAAACAATTGGAGGTGTTCGCGTAGAGGATGACATTTTTATCGGCAATCAATCCAGCGAAATTTTAACACAAATTCCACACAATTGGATTGTCGACTAAAGGCTATTAGTTTTCTAGTTTTCACCGTTGCTTGGAACATGGATTTGAAAGTGAAACAACCATGGCTGAAATGAGCACAAATTTATGAGTCCTGAGCCCGAGGCCGTATTTTGCATCCTTCACAAACTTTTCGCAGGCCTAGACACTTTTGTGTAGAAAAAATACCACGAGAAAGTATGTCGCCACACACATTAGGCCATATTTTCTCGAAAATACATTTTTTACTGCGAAAATGTACCAGGTAACCACCGTTATAAAGATAAGAGCCCCCGTTTCCACCAGAAATGATCCTTTCGCAAAGTACAGAGGATGTATTAGGGTGCAAAGTCCGGTTATCAGCATCAGATTTAATAGATTTGATCCAATGATGTTTCCGGAACAAATGGTATAATGTCGCTGTTTTGCCGCCGTTGTAACAACAAAAATCTCGGGAGCACTTGTTCCCAAAGCCAACAACGAAAACCCTATAAATGTTTCCGATATTTTAAAAAAGTTCGAAATATGGTAGCAGGATGTCACTACCAAGTGAGCCCCAAGAGTCAGAAAGACTATGGAAGATACGAAAACAACACCGCTTTTCTTTGCGGACCATGCATTAAGATTTTCCACGCTAATGCCTATTTTATCCGATGTGTTTTTAGATTTTTTTCTTAAAAATGGGAACAATAGGTAGACCACGAATGTTGTTAAAAAGATGACACTTGCACACCGTGTTATCTGACCCCTAATGCAGCAAGAGGTAAAAAAAATTGTCAATGCAGCCAGTAAAGGAAATTCTACCCACGCTACTCTTTTGTTGCATTTGAACGGAGTAACCAGGGATGCTATGCCAAACCCAAGTGCCAAGTTCGAAAAATTACTACCCACAATATTACCCATCGCAATGTTAGGATGATCTTCCAGGATTGCTGTTATGGTCGATACGAGGTCTGGGGCTGCCGTTCCGATTGAAATCAAAAATATTTCGACCATGGCTGAATTTATGTTAAACTTACGCAGCATGTGTAGAGCGGAATCACAGAAGAATTTTGCCCCATATATTAAAAATATGAACCCAACGACCAAAAAAAACACGACATGAAATAACGCCATTGACGCCATACTTATAAAATTTTCCAGATTCTCAAGTATGAAAATATCATACTTCCTTTGCTGCACCATCAAAATGGTTGTGTTTAAATTTTTAATGATTAACCATTGGGAAAGATCCATGTGCGCCTTTGAAATTAAAAATTTGAAATTATCGGTGAATGATAACGTCATATTGGATGGATTTTCCCTAAAAATTCTTTCGGGTGAAGTCCATGCTTTCATTGGGAAAAATGGGATCGGGAAAAGTTCTCTAGCCAAAGCCATCGCGGGACATCCGGCATACAAAATTCAAGGGGGAGATATTGCCCTGGATGGGGAGAGTATCGTAGGGCAGTCTCCCGATGAAATCGCAAGAAAAGGATTTTTTTTAGCCTTTCAATCTCCCATTGAACTTCCAGGAATCTCATTGGCAAACTTTATTCGTGCTGCGGTACAGGCAAGACTGCCCAGGGGAACCCCACTGAATGGTATAGATTTCTATAAAAATTTGTATGCTAAAATGGAGGCTTTGCAAATTGATAAATCTTTCACTTCGCGGCCGTTAAATGACGGATTCTCGGGCGGTGAGAAGAAACGTTGCGAAGTTTTGCAAATGATGATGGTCGGGCCAAAATATGCGATCCTCGATGAGACGGACAGCGGGCTCGACATTGATGCGTTGAAAATCGTTTCAAATGCTGTCATTGCCATGCAAGATGGTACTTTTTCGGCAATAATTATTACGCACCACAATAAGCTTTTAGAGTATATAAAGCCAGATTTTGTCCACATCATCTCCAATGGAAAAATTGCAATGAGTGGAGGTTTGGAGCTCATCGATAGGGTGGAAAAATTGGGGTATGGATTTATCCACGATGAACATACACTGTAAAACGACATGGACAATCTTCACCAATCCATTGACGCTGCGAATTTTCACTATGCCATAGACTACAAGTATGATGCTGGTGTCGGCCTAAGTACACAGACAATTGACTATATTTCCGATGTCAAAAACGATGCCCCTTGGATTCGGGAATTTCGTAGGACTGCATTAAAAAAATTTCATGAAATACCTTTGCCGACATGGGTGACCAATCGCGATGTCCACGATTTGGATTTTTCTACCATTCGATATTATCTGGCCAATGACCAATTGCCCCAAACATCCTGGGAAAAAGTTCCTCAGGACGTAAAGGCAACCTTTGAACGACTTGGGGTTCCAGAGAAAGAAAGAAAATTTTTTGCTGGGGTCGAAGCCCAATTCGACAGTGAATCGGCATATTCTCGCATCCAAGAAGAGCTCAGCAAACAGGGTGTAATTTTTGTCAATTCGACGGAAGGATTGAACAAATTTCCAGAGATATTTCGGAAATATTTCGGAACGGTTGTTCCCATTGCGGATAACAAATTCAGTGCTTTGAATAGTGCTGTTTTCAGTGGTGGCAGTTTCATCTATGTCCCCCAAAATGTCCAAGTAAAACAGCCGTTACAGGCATATTTTCGAATAAATTCAGAACGGTTTGGGCAATTTGAACGTACTCTAATCATCGTGGATGAAGGTGCCGAGGTGACGTATTTGGAAGGGTGTACCGCTCCGAAATTTGAAACATCCACTTTGCATTCCGCTGTCGTAGAAATCATTGCCATGAAAAATGCAAAAATTCAGTACATTACCGTCCAGAATTGGTCGAACAATGTTTTCAATCTGGTAACCAAACGTGGTGTTGCCCACGAAAATGCAGAAATTAAGTGGATTGATTGTAATATCGGTTCCCGCCTCACGATGAAGTACCCGGCGATTTATTTAGCAGGGAAAAATGCCAAGGGCGAAGTCTTATCCCTGGCAGTTGCTTCCGACGGCCAGATTCAAGACACCGGAGCAAAAATGATACACCTCGCCGAGGATACTTCTTCGAATATTGTATCAAAATCTGTTTCCTTCGGCGGAGGTATGGCATCCTATCGGGGAGTTGTCAACATTTCAAAGAATTTGAAGGGTTGTAAAAATAATACCGTTTGCGATGCACTTTTGATAAATCCAACCAGCAAAACTGCGACTTTCCCTAAAATTAATGTTACCGGCAATAAAAATGTCGTCCAGCATGAAGCCAGTGTGTCAAAAATCAGCGAGGAACAAATTTTCTATATGCAACAGCGGGGCATTCCAGAAGCCCAAGCTGTGAGTCTAAGTGTTAACGGTTTCATCAATGATCTGGTGCGAGAATTCCCGATGGAGTATAGCATCGAAATGAAACGCCTAATTGACATGCAAACGGAAAAAGCAATCGGGTGATCATTATCAATCATCGCAAAGGTATTCAATTCACTTCTTTAGCATCAATCGGACAGCCTTGAGGACGGATTCTATGGTGATATCTTCCGTCGGGAAACCACCGCTTTTAGGACAACTGTCGGGCATGACGATTATTTTATCAGCATCAAATATCGGTCCGGTAACGAGGGCGTTGGTAACACCATATATGCAAATCAATGGACGACCAAACATGTTGGCCAGATGCATACCTCCCGTGTCAATCGCAATCACCAGGGTATCCCTTTGCACATAACTTGCAAATTCGAGTATGCTCGTTTTGCCAACCAAGTTTGAAATCCTTTCCCGGTTAAGAAAAAGAGAAATTTCATCAATAAATATTGCGTCCGCTTTCGTGCCATATAGATTCACGTGCACGTCCTTATATATTTCATGAATTCTTTCGATTAAAATTCTCCAAGATTTTGCAGGCCAGCGTTTGCGGGGAGTATTGATGGATCCACATACCATCCCGATCGTACGTTTTGCCTTTGGAACAATTCCCATATTCGTGCATAGCTTGAATGGGGAAAGATTATCTTCACACTCAATCCCAAATTCATTCAGTGCGTTTTTCCATAATTTTGTTTGATGCAGAAATCCAGTATCGGCACCGCTTTCATACAAGTTGTTTATAAAAATTTTCCTGTAGGATCTATTTTTAGTGTCCGTTCCTATCCTTTTGGGAGCACCCATTAAAATCGCTTCAATGTCACCACGTAATGAGCTGACAAGCGAAATATAAACATCCGGGTATGGGTAAGTATCTTTAATTTTTAGAATATTGAGAAAATATTTGGAATTTTTCTCGGGTAATTGTACCACTTTGTCAGCAATTTCCAATGCGGCAAGAAAATTGACGAACTGCTCCTGGCAAACCAAAATTAGTTCCATATCGGGGCGGTAATGTTTTAGTGTTCGCAACACGGCTATTGCCATGATGATATCCCCCAACCAATTTGGCATACGTACCATGACGTGAAGGTTTATTACTGCTTCGGGATTGATGTTTAAATACTTTTGAGACTGTGCCAGCCATTCGCATCTTCGTTTTGCCAAATTTTTTGTTCCATAGGCTACAACTTTCCACCTATCATGGGCCCATAGCCAGTCGGAACAGATATTTTCATTTACCTTCAAAATTTCTTCCAAATGTCTATTTGCAGCAAACAGGATTGTTTTGGGATCGTTCTCATCAAAATTTAGTCTTTTGATCCTAATGTTCGCTTTCCAAAATCCAACCCTTATGGGATATAGGAAATAAACGGGCACTTTAAATTTTTGATATAGCAAAGCCGGCAGGTCCGTTGACGCAATCAGCCGGTTGAAAAACATCATGCGATAGCCGCTATCGCCAGCATTTTGATCAAACAGTAGCGATATTATCCCCTTATTTTTTAGAATCTGCATCGCTTCAAATATTCCCTTTTTCCGAGAAAACAATTTCATCCCACACCCTTCGCGGATATATTTTATAAACTTTTCCAGTGATCGGTTATCGAATGGTCGGTAAATGACACCTACTTCAGGCCAATCAATGTTATCTACGATTTTTGGCAAAAGTGTCATACTCTCCATCAGGGTGAAGTGAGGAACGAGTACAATGGCTCCCTGTTTCCCTGTTAGCACTTGATTAATGATCCTTTTATCCTCTTTGGTTAATTTAAAATCTGCCTTTATTCTTTTTCTACTGAGAAACCTTCCAGCAATACTTAACAGTCCAAGCTCTATGAGGCGGAAAAAGTTTTCTCGGCAAACTTTTCTACGCCATAGTGCACTTTGCCTAGGGAAAGCGTAATATAAATTTGATAGCACAAGTTGTCTGCGGGAAGGCATTACAAACATAGCAATACTACCGCACACAATGCACAACAATCGAATGATACACTTAGGCATATGTGCCAACAAATATCCAAATACGACTAGGACGTAGTATAGCGTGATTTATCCTTTCGAAATCAATAAAAATTAACCTACAAATACATTGATCGGAAAAGAAAATATGTCCATGCAAAGATAGAAAGATATGCAAAAAACCCACCTATCTTTTTATTGATTGCTAGTTGCATTCTCATCCCTCCCCAAACGATTCTTCCCGAGGTACCAAACGTTTTACTTTGAGATAACGGTATTCCAGTAGTCCTGTACCAGCAGGGACTAGGTGTCCCATGATGACATTTTCCTTAAATCCTTTCAAAGGATCGCATTTCCCAAGCGTAGCAGCTTCCGTCAAAACTTTGGTAGTCTCTTGAAATGATGCAGCGGCGATAAAACTATCCGTTTCTATGGACGACTTTGTTATGCCCATCAAGATTGGTTCACAGGTAGCAGGTTCACCGCCAGCTTCTAGGATTTTTTTATTTTCAGCCATGAACAGGTCACGGCTAACCTGCTCTCCCCAGAAAAAGTCAGAATCTCCCGGTTCTAGTACCCGTACTTTTTTCAGCATACATGCGACAATGATTTCTATGTGTTTGTCATTGATGACAACGCCCTGTAACCGATAGACCTTTTGAATTTCAGAAACCAAATATTCCTGCAGACTCGACGGGCCTAAAATGCTCAGTATTTCGTGGGGATCCGGAGAGCCATCGGTCAAGCTTTGACCTTTGTTTATGAAATCACCTTCATGGACAATGATATGCTTTCCTTGGGCAATCAAATGTTCCTGCCTTTCGCCTGTTTCGCTATCGGTGATGAAAATGCGACGTTTATTGCGCAAAGTCCCACCAAATGACACGATACCATCCGATTTTGCCATTTCTGCGACATCTTTGGGACATCTAGCTTCGAACAATTCTGCAATTCTCGGCAATCCACCGGTAATATCTTGGGTTTTGGAGGCAGAACGGGAAGTTTTTGCTAACAATGCCCCAGCTTGGACTTCATTGCCGTTGTTCACGATGACCTGAGCTCCAATCGGGATAGAATATGTGGCGACTACTTTGTCCACGGGTAATCCTTGGTCATTGATGCCTGCCAAAACTTCAATCATTGGGTTTAGGTCATCCTTATGTTCGATAATGATAATGGTTATGCGACCCGTTGAAACATCGACATCCCTCTTGATCGTTACGCCAGGGATCATGTCTTTGAAGTTTATGACACCTGGTTTTTCCGATAAAATCGGCATATTATGCGGATCCCACATGACGATCAAATCACCCTTTTCGACTTTTGCACCGTCGGAAACGTAGAGCAAGGCACCAGGGACAATGGAGTAGATCTCCAGCTCATGGCCTTCGGGATCGACAATTTGAATGGATCCTGTTTTATTCAACACGATATTTGCGTTTTCTAGGGTTGTAACCATTCTCAAACCATTAAATTTGACAAAACCAGAATGCCGTGCACGATATTCTGAACTTTTCAAGACCTGGCTAGCGACACCACCCACGTGAAATGTCCTCAATGTTAACTGGGTTCCCGGTTCACCGATGGACTGAGCAGCGATTACTCCAACGGCACTTCCTCGCTCAACTATACTATTTGTAGCAGGATTGATCCCATAGGCCTTGGCTGGAATTGTGCTTTTCACCATATGCGTTAGTGGCGACATAATCTTGACACGTTCGATGCCACATTCTTCTATGCGTTTGGCAATATCCGCCGTTATCAACTCACCAGCCGCGACTATTATTTCGTCCGGATCGAGCAAATTTTTTACATCTTCACTGGCACAACGACCGATAATCCTATCCGTAAGACTAACAATTTCATCATCGCCTTCCAAAATCGCCGATTTCCACACGCCATTTCTATTACCATCGTCATGATCTTCTATCACACAATCCATGGCAACATCACACAACTTGCGCGTTAGATACCCCGCATCTGCCGTTTTCAAAGCAGCGTCGGCCAAACCTTTTCTGGCACCGTGTGTGGAACTAAAATATTCTAAAACGGACAAACCTTCTCGGAATGACGACAAAATTGGTTGTTCGATGATTTCTCCCGATGGTTTTGCCATGAGACCTCGCATGCCGCATAGCTGACGAACCTGTTGACGATTACCGCGAGCACCAGAATCCATCATCAAAAATATCGAATTTACATCATCTGATCCGCCATTTTTGGCCAGCGATTCAAATGCCATCTGGGCAATATCATCGGTGGCCGTAGTCCAAATATCAACAATTTTATTGTAACGTTCTCCGGAAGTGATGATCCCTTTTTTGTGTTGTGCTTCCACGTCAGCAATTTTCTTTTTGGCAGCGGCAATAATATTTTGCTTGTTGTCTGGAATTATCATATCGCCAATTCCAATGGATAACCCCGCCTTTGTAGCTTCCTTAAACCCAAGATCCTTTAGCTTATCCAAGACTTTTACGGCAAGTTCTTGGCCGGCTACCTTATAGGTATTGAGAACGAGGTCTCCTAGTTTTCCTTTAGCCACGGGAGAGTTTACAAATCCCAAAGCCTTGGGGAAGATGCTGTTAAAAATTATCCGACCAAGCGTAGTTTCTATAATCTTTGTATTTGGATCGCCGTAGCGAGTATTTTGCTTATAGTCTGGATTTACATAACGTACCCTAGCATGCTTTTTCAAAATATCTTCCGCATCTATCCGTAATGCCTCTTCGACACTAGACACCAATGGCAAAGTCACATTCGGATTTCTTTTTGTCATAGGATCAATCGTTAAGTAATAGCAACCCAGGACGATGTCTTGCGATGGGACCAGTACTGGTTTCCCACTCGATGGAGAAAAAATGTTCTTCGAAGCTAACATTAACATTCTTGCTTCCATTACGGATTCCAAAGACAATGGCACGTGTACGGCCATTTGGTCGCCGTCGAAGTCGGCATTGAAAGCTGCACATACTAAAGGATGTAATCGTATGGCATCCCCTTCTATTAAAATTGGTTCAAACGCTTGTATAGACAACCTATGGAGCGTGGGTGCACGATTTAGTAATATGGGATGCTCGCGGGTAACCTCTTCTAGAATGTCCCAGACTTCGGGAGCCTGCCTCTCTATCATCTTACGGGCACTGCGAACCGTATGCACAAAACCGAGTTCCTTTAAACGCCTTATAATAAACGGTTCAAATAGTATCCAAGCCATGCGCTTCGGTAACCCACACTGGTGAATCTTCAATTCCGGTCCCACAACAATTACCGATCGACCGCTATAGTCGACACGCTTACCTAGTAGATTCTGCCTAAAACGTCCCTGTTTCCCTTTCAACATTTCGCTAAGGGATTTCAAAGGTCTATTGCCTGCTCCCACGACGCTCTTCCCATGCTTATCGTTGTCGAACAATGCATCGACTGCCTCCTGGAGCATGCGCATTTCATTGTGAATTATGACCTCTGGAGTTTTTAAGCTTAACAAACTTTTCAGGCGATTATTGCGATTGATAACCCTGCGATATAAATCATTTAAGTCACTGGTAGCAAAACGCCCTCCATCTAGGGGGACCAGGGGACGCAAATCGGGAGGAATAATTGGCAAAACTTCCAAAATCATCCACTCCGGTCGCATATTGCTTGTTTCAAACCCATTCACCAATTTTAATCGTTTGGTTAAAATCTTTTTTGCCTGCTTTGAATGAGTAACCTTCAACTGTTCCTGCAACTCCATTATAAGGTTTTGTAGATCTACCTGGGCCAAAACATTCCGTACAGCTTCTGCTCCTATCTTTGCCACAAAGGCATCGTCCCCATATTCCTCCTGCAACTGGGCATACTCTTTTTCCGTTAACAATTGATATTTTTGCAAAGGTGTAACTCCTGGATCAACGATCATGTAACGTTCATAGTATATGACCTTTTCTAAATTTTTTGCCGTTATGTCGAGCATCAGCCCGATCCGACTTGGTAAGCTTTTCAGGAACCAGATGTGTGATATTGGAACCGCAAGCTCGATGTGCCCCATTCTTTCTCGACGAACACGGGAAACTGTAACTTCGACACCACATCGTTCACAAACCATTCCTTTGTGCTTAATTCGCTTGTACTTGCCACAGGCACATTCATAGTCACGAACTGGACCAAAAATTTTCTGGCAAAACAATCCTCCCGGTTCGGGTTTAAAAGTTCTATAATTTATCGTCTCAGGATTCTTTATTTCACCGCTTGACCACGAACGTATAGTATCGGGAGAAGCAATGGAAATACCAACGCGATTGTAATTGCTGATATCATCAAACCCTAGAATCGACCTTGCTTCCTTGAAATTAGTTTTTTCTATGAAACTCATTGTATTACCAATTCCTTAGTTAAAAATTTTCCATGTCCAATAGCCTATCGTCCTCCAACTTGATGTCTAGGCATAACCCTTGCATCTCTTTTACGAGAACATTAAATGATTGTGGAACTCCCGCATCCAAAGAGGTATCCCCTTTTACTATCGATTCATAGATCTTTGTCCTTCCCTGTAAATCATCGGACTTAACGGTCAGTAATTCCTGTAACGAATAGGCCGCACCATAGGCCTCAAGTGCCCAAACTTCCATTTCTCCAAACCGTTGACCTCCGTATTGTGCACGGCCTCCCAGGGGTTGTTGCGTTATCAGGCTGTATGGACCAACGGCACGGGCATGGACCTTGTCAGCGACAAGATGGTTTAGTTTCATCATATAAATGTAGCCAACCATTACTTTCTGATCAAATTTTCTACCCGTACAGCCGTCGAATAGATCAACTTTTCCACCTTCCGGTAGGCCTGCCTGCCTATATAGCTCCTGCATTTTACTTTCTTTAATACCATCGAATACGGGAGTTGAAACCGTTATGCCAAGTCTTTTGCACACCAGTCCCAGATGTGTTTCTAAAACCTGTCCAACGTTCATACGGCCTGGGACACCAAGAGGATTTAGTATTATGTCGATGGGAGTTCCATCCTCCAAAAATGGCATATCTTCCGTTTTGACAATCTTTGAAACCACACCCTTATTGCCGTGGCGACCAGCCATTTTATCACCGACCTGTATCTTTCGTTTGTTTGCAATGAACACTTTAACATTTTTAATGATACCGCTGTCGTCTATGTTCCCAGATTCAATGGCCGCAATTTTATGCAACCTTTCCTTTTCCAAGTCATCAAATTTTACCTGGTACACCTCGATAATTTCCATAATCTTAGTCCTGACGGGAGACACAGCCATCCTAATATTGCTTCCGCAGGCTGCCAGTCTGCGCAATAATGTTTTTGTGATTTTTCTATTGGCTGGCAAAATCACTTCTCCAGTATCGCTATCCGTGATGTCCAATGGAATTTTTTCTCCCAGTAAAATGCTGGAAAATGCTTCCGTTAGGTCATCCCGAATCATGTCCGCTTGGGCACGAAATTCTTCATTAGTCTTTTTAATTCTTCGTTTGCACTCTATTTCGGAAATATCTTCTTGTTCATTATCTATCCTGCTAGAAATTTTTACATCCATAACGGTCCCATAGCATCCTGCAGGTGCCAATAGTGACGAATCCTTAACATCGGCTGCTTTTTCACCAAAAATGGCCCGCAAAAGTTTTTCTTCCGGTGCCAAATCCGTTTCCGTTTTTGGTGTAATTTTTCCAACCAAAATATCTCCTGGTCTTACTTCAGCCCCGATCTTAATGATGCCATTTCTGCTTAGATTTTTTAATGCTTCATCCCCCACGTTTGGGATATCCCGCGTTATTTCTTCAGGACCAAGTTTCGTATCGCGGGCAGACACTTCATACTCTTCTATGTGAATCGATGTGAAAATATCATCTCGAATCATGCGCTCATTTAAAATTACCGCATCTTCAAAATTGTATCCATTCCACGGCATGAATGCTACGAGAACATTCTTTCCTAGAGCCAATTCACCATTATCGGTTGCCGCCCCATCCGCTAAAATATCACCTATTTGTACCTTTTGATATTTTCTTACCACCGGTTTTTGATTAAAGCATGTGGACGCGTTCGATCTCCAATATTTGCGCAAATGATAAATTTGAATATTTTTGCCATGGGTACCATCGGATTCATTAAAATTATTCGGCAATTTCCCATCTTTGGTTACGATAATTTTTGTCCCATCGATGGAGGCAACAATACCGTCGGATTTTGCCAGAATCACATGCCCAGAATCGCATGCCAATTTTTTTTCAATCCCAGTTCCAACAAGAGGTGCTTCCGTTGTCAACAATGGGACTCCTTGGCGCTGCATGTTAGCCCCCATGAGGGCACGGCTGGTATCGTCATGTTCAAGGAATGGAATCAATCCGGCAGCAATTGAAATTACCTGTTTTGGAGAAACATCCATTAGATCGACATCGTGGGGATCAACCTCCAAAATCTCACTAGATTTTCTCACGGTAATTTTCCCGGTCAAATTGCCATTCTCGTCGATATCAGAATTTGCCTGGGCGATCAATTTGTTTTCTTCCCTATCCGCAGATAGATAGACAACATCAGAAGTAACATGGCCATTTTTTACCACACGGTATGGAGTTTCAATGAAACCGAAATCGTTTATGCGTGCATAGGTACCCAACGAGTTGATTAAACCAATGTTTGGACCTTCCGGTGTTTCAATTGGACAAATCCTGCCATAGTGTGACGCATGTACGTCTCTAACTTCCATGCCAGCGCGATCCCGATTCAAACCACTCGGACCGATGGCGGACAGTCTTCTTTTATGGGTGAGTTCGGACAGTGGATTTATCTGATCCATAAACTGAGACAATTGACTTCGGGCAAAAAAGTCCCTAATGACGGACATTAGCATTTTCCCATTGACTAATTTTTGCGCCGAAAGTATATCAACGCTTTGATTTAGTAGCGACATTTTTTCCCGTATTACCCTTTCCATACGAGCCAATCCAATGCGACACTGGTTTATCAAGAGTTCACCGACCCCCCGAATCCTTCTGCTGCCCAAACTATCGATGTCATCGATGGAACCCCCTTCGCCGGATCGAAGTGAACACAGGTACTTTGTTGCCGCAACAATGTCATCCACTCCCACCAGGGTATCGTTTAAATCTTTATGCAGTCCCAACTTACTGTTGATTTTATATCTTCCAATCTTACTTAGGTCGTAGCGTTTACTATCCTTGAAACTGCGAGTAAAAAACGATTGTGCATTTTGCAAATTCAAAGGTTCCCCGGGCCTAAAATGTCTATAAATTTCGTAGAGTGCCTCTTCTTCGTTCCGTGTTGTATCCTTTTTCAGACTACGAATTATTAGCCCACCATCCTCCGAGACATTTACAACCGAGATGGTGGTAATACCAGCTTCGATAAAACTTTTTAGCATGCCTTTTCCTAAAGGTTCGTATGCTCGTGCCAAAACGATGCCATGCTCCACGTCTATTACGTCATCCGTTAAAACGATATCGACCAAAGACTCTTCCTTGATTAATCGATCTACGTTAACCTCCTGCAGCTTGTAAAAAATCGATAGTATTTCCCGGTCCGAACTATAACCAAATGCACGCAACAGAGTCGTTAAAAGGAACCGACGACGTCTACGACGCCTATCCAAATAAACATATAGAAGGTCATTTTGGTCATTTTGTACCTCTATCCAAGTTCCTCGATCAGGCATTATGCGGAACGCATGTAATAATTTTCCCGACGCATGGGTGGAGACTTCGAAGCAAATACCCGGAGACCGGTGTAACTGACTGACGACAACACGCTCTGTCCCACTAATTACAAACGAACCGCGTTCGCTCATGAGCGGAATTTCACCCAGGTAAACCTCTTCCTCCCTCGAATCATCACCACTGGAAAGCTTTAGGCACAAAAATAATGGGGCAGCATAGGTTCGACTTTCCTTGATACAGAAATCTTCCGAATATTTGGCAGGAGCAACCCTATAGGACACATAGTTTAACGAGGCTGTCCCATCATAGCTTTCGATGGGAAACGTTCGCCTAAAAACCGCTTCTAACCCAACATCTTGCCGATCCTCTGCTCCCACATCAGCCTGTAAAAATTCTTTAAATGAATTTATTTGTGCTTCAATGAGATAGGGTGGAGTTATTATTTCTTTTAAACTTCCGAAACTAACGTGACTTTTGTCCATCATAGGATGTAATGACTTCCTCAAAATTTTTATACAAACTATTCAACCACAGCCTCCTTCGTTGTATTTGTGTCAAATACAATAAAAAAACCACAGCTTTCTCCCTAAAAAGATCATATGATTAAAAAATAATCACATGGAGAATGCTACCTCAGCTCAACGGTCGCCCCGGCAGCTTCTAATTTTTTCTTTATTTCCTCTGCATCAGCCTTTGAAACCGCCTCTTTTACGGTCTTCGGAGCTCCTTCGACAAGATCCTTAGCCTCCTTTAGTCCAAGTCCCGCGATTTCACGGACAGCTTTGATGGCTTCAATCTTTTTATCGCCTGCCGATTTTAGCACGACTTCGAATTCGGTCTTCTCTTCCGCAACGGGCGAATCCGCTGCAGCCGTTGCCGCAACGGTTGCCACCGCTGCTACCGGTGCCGCTGCACTGACACCCCACTTAGCTTCCAAGTCCTTAACCAGAGAAGCGATATCCAATACCGACTGTCCACTCAACCAATCTATTACCTGTTCTTTTGTTATACCTGTCATTTTCTTTCCTTTCGAAATTTCGCTAGCGGCATCACCAAACGCCATTTAAGAAACACTTTTCCTAGTAAAATTTCATTTTTTTGAAAAATTCTATAATCTCACCTTGGCCTGCAATACATTCAATACCCCCTGTGGGACAGCATTCATCGTTCGTAGCAACTTTGTCGCCGGAGTATTTAACAATGCTAAAAATTGCGTACGCAAAATATCAATGCCAGGAAGGTCCGCCAATGTGCTTATATCTTGTAAACTAAGCAGTTTACCACCAAGCAAACCACCCCGCATTGCCAATTTTCCCTCCTTACTATTTTTATGAAACTCCTTCAACAATTTCGCTATTCCAACGGGATTTTTCCCACCAACGACGAGGGCTATTTGTCCCTCGAAACCACCTTCCGGCATCGGCAATGACCTCGCTTCGGTTGCCTTTTTCAGCAGAGACTTTTTTATAACATGAAATTCACCCTGCTCCGGCCATAATTTCTGACGCAAGTTGGCAACATCGGAAACCGTTACACCACGAAAGTCTGTAAAAAATACATAGTTCGACTTGTCGAGATGCTTTCCTATCTCCCCAACCAAAAGCTTCTTTTCGTTTCTCATTTTTTCCCCTAAAACTTTCCAAATATTTTCTGTGACAACTTAATGCCCGGTGTCATGGTTCCTGCAATCGTCATAGATTCTACAAATTTACCACGGAATTCTGCCGGACGCATCTTTGATAAAACATCTATGGCCATATCGCAATTTTCTACTAAATTTGGCCCATCAAACGATCGTTTGCCTATCACAATTGCCAAATTAGCAGTTTTATCCATCTTAAATTCTACTCGCCCGGCCTTTACCGCCTGAATCGCAGAAGGCAAATCGTCCGAAACGGTGCCAGTTTTAGGATTGGGCATTAAACCCCGTGGTCCCAAAATCCTAGCAGCGGAACGGACCTCTTTCATGGCTGATGTTGTTGCGACGGCTACATCGAAATCTAACCAACCATCGTTGATTTTTTGTAAAACATCGAGCAAGCCCGCCTCGTCAGCCCCTGCAACCAACGCACCCGCCGGATCATCGGTAAATGCTAACACTTTCACCCTTCGACCGCTACCATGCGGCAATGAAACAGTCCCACGAACCATCTGGTCGCTTTGCTTGGGATCTACCCCTAAATGGACAGACAGCACAACGGTTTCATCAAACTTTGCCTTTGGCATTTTCCTCAGCAGTTCAATGGCTTCCGATACGGAATATCCATTCTCCAAATCGGCAACCTCCAGTGCTTTAGTATATCGTTTGCTTGATTTCTTCATAAACTTATCACTTGATGACCTCAATCCCCATGCTTTTTGCTGTTCCTTCAATTATTTTAACCGCCTGTTCAATCGAATTGGTGTTTAAATCTTCCTTTTTAATATTAGCAATTTCCATAACCTGGGCCTTTGTAACTTTTCCAACTTTATTGCGATTGGGAACTCCCGATGCTTTTTCTATGCCAGCGGCTTTTTTGAGCAATACCGCAGCGGGGGGAGATTTAAGAATAAAACTAAACGTTTTATCCGCGTAAACCGATATGACCACCGGTAGAATCATTCCATTTTGGTCCTTCGTCTTGGCATTGAATTCTTTGCAAAAAACCATAATGTTTACGCCGGCTGCCCCCAATGCTGGACCAACTGGAGGTGCAGGATTTGCAGCACCGGCAGGTAACTGCAATTTTATCTCTTTGATGACCTTTTTTGCCATTTTTTACTCCTAAAAACTCTAATTTTCTCCGTCAACGCACCGTCTAACTTGCCAAAATTCTAAATCGACTGGAGTCGAACGACCAAACATCGAAACATTTACGCGTAACCGCCCCTCTTCTGTATCAATACCTTCTATTGTTCCTGTCAAGTTTAAAAATGGACCATCATTAATTTTTACAGTTTCGCCCAGGTCATAGGTAACCTTCGGAATACTTTGGCCGCTAACGGCTTCAACCTTTGCCAAAATGTTGTCAATTTCATCCTGTTTCAATGCAACGGGATTGCGATCTCCTATAAATCTAACAACCCCCGGAACATTTTTTACAAGAGAAAATGGTTCCTCGAGAAACTTGCCGTCGGTATCATACATTTTCATTTTAATAAAGACATAGCCTGGATAAAATTTCCTCACACGGGAATATTTTTTACCATTTTTTACCTCCATAATCTTTTCCGTCGGAACCAGTACTTCCTCGATAACACCTTCAAAATTATGCTTTTTCTCAAGAACGTGAATGGCGTCCTTAACTTTACTTTCCTGATTCGACAAAGTCTGCAAAACGAACCATTTTGGCAGCAACATCTTCTCATCAAACACGGTTTCAAGTCCTTCTAATGTCTCGTCATCCATTTTATTCTAACCTCTAACGCATTTGATCACAAAGCCCACAACGTTGAATAGGGAAAAGTCTATTATGCTTACGTAAAAACTAATCAAAAGCATACCGACTATGACAACAACGGTAGACTTCCCCAATTCCTTTTTCACGGGCCAAGCTGCTTTCTTGAGCTCGTCCAATGTTTCAGAAAAAAAACGCTTCGTCTTTCCTAACATATGTCACTCTTTTTATGGGAAAAGTCATGGCAGGAGAAGAGGGACTCGAACCCCCAACTTACGGTTTTGGAGACCGTTGCTCTACCAATTGAACTATTCTCCTTTGATTTCAAACATTAACCAACCATATTTCTTTTTTAAATGGCAAGGTAGCGTACGGGCCTTCTTTAATATCACATCAGGCTACCACCTCTGTGATTCGTCCTGCCCCTATGGTGCGACCCCCTTCGCGGATAGCAAAGCGCTGTCCCTTTTCCATGGCTATCTGTTTCTGCAGGAGCAATTCTATGCTCAAACTATCCCCTGGCATTACCATCTCTCTACCTTCCGGCAAATTAACAATACCCGTAACATCAGCCGTTCCAAAGTAAAACTGTGGACGATATCCATTGAAAAATGGAGTATGGCGTCCCCCTTCATCTTTGGTTAAAACATATATTTCAGCCTTTGCCTTTGTATGCGGGTGAATTGATCCGATCTTGGCCAATACCTGCCCCCGTTCGACACCATCCTTGTCTATGCCGCGCAGAAGTATTCCAACATTATCGCCGGCTTGCCCCCTATCTAACAGCTTGCGAAACATTTCAATTCCCGTGCATGTGGTTTTTACCGTATCGCGTAATCCAACGATTTCGACTTCCTCTCCGACCCTGATGGCTCCACGTTCAATACGACCCGTTGCAACGGTCCCTCTTCCCGTAATCGAGAAAACGCCTTCAATGGCCATTAAAAATGGCATATCCACGTTTCTAACGGGCTCTGGAATATCATTATCGATTGCATTCAGTAACTCGCCAATGGCTTTAACACCCTCCGGTTTACCTTCCAGTGCCGCCAAAGCAGATCCACGAATAACGGTGACCTTGTCGCCTGGATACTCATATTTATTCAAAAGATCACGTACTTCCACCTCGACCAAACCAAGTAACTCCGGATCATCCAAAAGGTCAACCTTATTTAAAAAAACGACTAGGTTTGGAACCCCTACTTGGCGAGCAAGCAATATGTGTTCATGGGTTTGAGGCATTGGCCCATCGTAGGCACTAACGACCAAAATTGCTCCATCCATTTGGGCAGCTCCGGTGATCATGTTTTTGACAAAATCGGCATGTCCTGGGCAGTCGACGTGGGCATAATGCCGAAGTTCCGTCTGATACTCGACGTGGGATACGGCAATCGTGACAGTTTTGGTAGAATCACGAACCGTCCCGCCTTTGGTAACATCAGCGTAGGACTTGAATTCAGCCAACTTATTGTCCGATTGCACTTTTAATATAGCCGTTGTCAACGTTGACTTTCCATGGTCAACGTGCCCTATGGTTCCAACATTTACGTGTGGCTTATTCCGTTCGAAGGTTTCTTTTGCCATTTTGCTTCCTTTTTTTTATATATAAAATTTAAATTTTAAACTCTGGAGCCCCCGAGCAGACTTGAACTGCCGACCTCATCCTTACCAAGGATGCGCTCTGCCAGCTGAGCTACAAGGGCGCCCGCCATTGACAACGCCACGACGGCGTGTACGTTACCTAAGACCGATTATCCGCAATTTGCAAGGTCACGGACAAACGTCAATATTTATTTTTACCGTTTTATAATTTTCCAATTTAACAAAATCATTGTATGGGCCTACTGGTCGCTCTGCAAAGGGAAAAAATATGTTCCTGTTAATTTTTTGTAAAAAAATTCTCCATTCCTGGATAGAAAATTGAAAGAAAAATAAAAAAAGGAGTAGTCCTCATAAAAAGAGGATTAACAAATGGAAGGAAGCGAAGAAAGTTTGAGGGCAAAAGATGTAACTAATAAGTGAATGAGTATTTGAACAAATAAATAGATATTCCCTAAGGTTGCGAAGGAAACTTTTGCAGAAACTGGCCTGGCAAAAAACAGGAAATTTCGGTGATAGACCTAACCCGTCTAAAAATTCACAGGACAGCGGTAAGCCCGAATTTTTGCAGAATTTGTGAGTCCCAAACTCGGAGGAAGCACCATGGCTTTGCCAGCTTTTCTGCACATTGGTAAAAGTAAAAATTTTACAAAAAAAGACTTGCAAAGGAAAGATTTTTCGTGTAGGGATCATACATAATAACTAAAGAAAGAATAATATGAATAGCATCGATACTATAACAAGTCATGGGGCGAACACTCGGAAAGAAATGTCATCCCTAGAAAATGATAAACCGTCGGCTACAACGGATTTGCATGATTTCAGAGACAGTCCAAATCCTCGGCCATTTGGAACCGAAGAAGATACAACCGTACCTTTGGCAAAACCTTTCATCGAACAACCAAAGGCTTTTGTAGATGAGGTACGTAGGATACTTGGGCGTGGTGATGCCGGTGTATGGCTATTAAAGTCACAACTGCGGACTGGTAGATTACAATTTAAAACAGAGGAAATGTCTTCGAAGGAGATACTAGACTTCCTAACGATGATATTGGAATATGACCCATTTGATAGGGAGCTCTTTGAATTGATGGTGTTGGATGAAAATTCAAGGATAGACCTGAAGTGCCTATCGGCGGAACAGTCAAATATTTTGGCGGATAAACTGGCCGAGCGAAATCTGGAAGGTATGGGTCTGCTGGAAGGTCTGATTAGCCAAGATAGATTGCCAAACGTTCTGATCCACAAACCAGAAGAATTTATTAATTTTTGTTTTTCGCGGGGCACACCCGGCTTGTCCCTATTTCAAGTTTTTGTGGACAAGGGTAAAATATTGAACTTTGATCCAAGTAAATTTTCCCAGGAAAGGGCCAAAGCCTTTGCGGATAAATTGTCAGAGTATGACTCATTGGGTAGAGATTTTCTGGCAAAATTAGTTGAACAAGGGAAATTCCTACCTCTCGCGTCATCGGAAGACGTGCCGGCCTGCGCTCCTAAGGTTACTCCTGAAAGTACTCCTAGGATTAACCCACGTCGGATATTGGTAAAAGCAATTAATAAAGTATTTGAAAGAGAGCCACGAAACCAAGTGCATAATAGACTAGGGACCATGCCGATGAAGGAAGCCCGTGGGATTTGGCAAAGGATAGCGAATGAAGTGGCGGTGAATTGTTTCGATGAAGATGGCCATGTCGATGTCGTAAAGATCAGAGAATGGATGGACTTTCTCGAGAATACAGAAAATTTCAGAAAAGAACCACTTTGTTTCATTCCCCACTCAGAGTTCATGCGTTCCCAGATGCATAGAGTATGCGAATGCCTTCTGAATAATAGAAATGATGTCAGGGACCTGTTAAATACTGCTGCCGGTATCATCATTGGGCCCTATGGGCAGTCCATTTTGGATACCATGGGAGGATTGAATCCTCCTGTAGCCATACTGGCATCTCTGTTCACTCCTTACAGGCAGTCAGATGATTTGCCGACAGGCGCGATAAATTCTCTCCAAATTGCAGAAACCCGAAACCATCCGGAACGGCTGATCAAAATGTATATACAGATGTTAACCAGTGACCAATTCACATTTCCAAGTGGATATGTAGTCCAACAGCAATTAGTGAGGAATGGTTTCGTCGTCGTTGATTTGAAAGATGGGCTTATGAAAGGCGTTATATTGGAAAATATTATGAGTGAAGATTTCGTTAAAGCTGACCAACAAAAGGCAACGTGGCGAAAAGAAGGGATAGAATATGTCGAATCGACCAATCCGTCAGAACAATTTAAACTTAAAATGCCGATACACAATATGAATGATGTATTGTTTGCCCACTTCTTTCAAGTGTCTAGCTTTGGAAATAGGAGAATAAAAGACAATGATAATAACTTCGGTGCCATGCTAATTTATACCGGAATCGGGGAATTTGCCAAAATGTATCCATTGGAAACCTTCGTGGACGGTTCGAATTTTTTAGCCGGAATAGCAAAGTTAAAAGAACAGGCCGAAATCCAACAACAACTTGGAAATCAATACATGCATGTGGGGACGGTGAGAGAGGTAGGGAGAATAATCGCAGGGCGAATCTGTCATTTTGGTACTGCAGAGAACATTGACATCGATGCCCTACTGGCCCTCGATCTGAATAATATAGAAACCGAGAAAATATACCCCATCGGCGACCGTAATTGGATGGGTTATGATAAATCAAAGGATATTCCCCGCCTAGCGATCAAAAAAGAGAATGGAATCTATAAATTCGGAACATCACGGGGATTTAGCTTCAAAGAGAATGAGGTATCAAAGTTTTTAATTTATACCACCGACATCGAGGTCCACGATGCAGAGTATTGGGAACGATATAGGCGTTTCGCCTAAATTTCCGTGGATTGAGCCCTACGGTAAATTGTTTTCCATCGCCCTATCGTTTTTATGGTATTCGGATGGTATTCAAAATTTTTGCAGCGATGATTTCACTCGATATTCCTTCGGATTCTGCGAGATAGGAGATGACTATTCTATGACGTAGAACGTCAATTCCTATAGTTTTTACATCCTGCGGAGTGACATACCCTCGGCCTTGTAAAAATGCCCATGCCCTGGCCGCTAAGGCCAGGGCAATCGTGGCCCGTGGAGATGCTCCGATTTGGACAAACTGATCGATCTCAAGTTTATAGTCACTGGGCTTTCGCGTTGCAAAAACTATGTCCACCATATATTCTTTAACTTTTTCATCGATGAAAATTTCATCGACCACCTTGCGGGAATTTAAAATTTGCTCCATGGACACCACCGCATTCGTCACATTTTTTTTACTAATTTTTGCCGCCGAATCCAAAATTTTTATTTCCTCTAACCTATTTGGATATTCGATCTTCAATTTCAATAAAAACCTGTCGACTTGTGATTCCGGCAAAGGATATGTTCCCTCATATTCGATCGGATTTTCGGTGGCAAACACCATGAATGGCTCCGGCAGTTTGTTGGTCTCACCGCCAATTGTTACCTGTAACTCTTGCATACTTTCCAGCAAAGCACTTTGTACCTTAGCCGGTGCACGATTGATTTCGTCGGCGAGAACCAAATTGGCAAAAATGGGACCTTTTCTGGTATAAAACTCACCGGTTTTCTGACTATAAATTTGCGTGCCAACTATGTCGGCTGGCAACATGTCAGGTGTGAATTGGATCCTTTGGAATGATCCTTGTATTGCCGCTGCTAAGGATTTGATCGCCAGGGTCTTTCCAAGGCCTGGAATACCTTCCAACAAAATATGTCCCCCGGTAAGCAAACCTACCATCATCCGATCTATCATATATCGCTGTCCGACGATCGATCTACCAATCTCATCCCTCAAAACTGATACCCAGGTCGAGGATTCTCGGACCACCATATTTATATCGACAATACCGCTTGCCATACCTATGTCGCCCTAGTATTTGTATAGTAATAAATTTTGCAATTGCTAAGTTGCAGACTTTTTTTCGATTCATTCTTGAATTTCTTCACAGAATCAAGGGAAGAATGATCT
This sequence comes from Puniceicoccales bacterium, assembly GCA_031279395.1. GTDB lineage: Bacteria > Verrucomicrobiota > Verrucomicrobiia > Opitutales > JAIRKQ01 > JAIRKQ01. The sequence goes on from JAITIO010000009.1 coordinate 47,477, forward strand.
TCAACAGAATCCCAATGAACTTTGTAAATGGTCTATTCTTGTAAAGAAAGATGGTATTCAGTATAACCCGGCAATGAATCTTGAAAAAATTGTTGCTGGCATAAGACTGTTGATCGAAGGTATTGGCGATGATGTATCGCGCGAGGGGCTTCGGGATACGCCGCAACGCGTGGCGGCGATGTGGCAAAATTTTTTCGAGGTAAAAGAAAATTCGGATGAAGAATTGCTAAAACAAACGTTTGTCGCAGAAAATTATGGAGATTTTGTTATTGTAAAAAACATTCGGTTTTCATCATTTTGCGAGCATCACCTACTCCCATTTTTTGGCAGTGTTTCCATTGCCTATGTTCCCCAAAATGGTACGGTCGTAGGATTGAGTAAGTTGGTACGCATCGTCGATAGGTATGCAAAATGCTTACAATTGCAAGAACGCCTGACCCAACAAATTCTCGAAGCAATTAGAAAAAACACCGCCAATGATGGTGTATTGGTAATTATTTCTGGCCAGCACATGTGCATGACTGCACGCGGAGTCATGCAGCCAGGAAGCAAAACAATAACCCGTGCAGTTTCTGGAAAATTTTCATCAGAAAAATTACTTGCCATGGAAGTCCAACAGTTAATCTTTGAAACAAGTGGGAAAAAGCTTTAGTCAAATTACTCTACCGTGCATCATGGGAATTCTAAATGTTACACCTAATTCGTTTTCGGACGGTGGTAAATTTTTTGATCGAGATGATAGGGAACAATGCCCGAAAGCCGCAACAGCACAACCAAAAGCCGTACAACATTTGTACGAACTCATCGATGGAGGAGGGACAATCATCGACATTGGGGGAGAATCGACAAACCCCAAAGCAATTGAAATTGATGCGGAGATCGAATGGAAACGCATTGGCAATGTTTTAAATACCGCCACGGCCATTGGCAACGTATCCATTTCCGTTGACACGTACCACGTTGAGGTTGCCCGGAAGGCACTTGAACATGGAGTAAATATAATAAACGACGTTTGCTGCACATGGCATTTCCGCGAGATGGCAACCGTTGTTAGAGATTTTGATGCTCATTTAATCGTTACCCATAATTCCCGGAGTGATAAAAATTTTTTGCAAACAAATGATCCTGTTGGCAAAATAATTTCAGAATTTGAAAAGATTTTAGATGAAGCAATCCGTATAAATTTCGATGTGAAACGTATTATTTTCGACCCAGGAATAGGTTTTGGGAAAACGCCACAGCAGAATTTGGAAATTTTTAGGACAATTGGTAAAATATGTTCAAAATTCCCAAACCCCGTTGTCTGTGCCACATCGAAAAAATCTTTTCTGGCCACAGCCGTCAGTGGAGATGATGGAGAAACATTGTCAAGTGCTACCATGGCCACGACGATGGAAGGGTTTCGCCAGGGCTGCAAGATATTTCGAGTCCACGGGGTAGCCGAAAATTTAACAGTGCTGAAATTTGCACAAAAATTATATGAACGATAAAATTTTCATAGATGACATTGAGATATTTGCTAAGCATGGAACTTCCGTTGGGGAAAAATTTAGGTTGCAGCGTTTCCTAATTTCAGCAAAAGCTCAATTTGATGCTACCCGGGCGAAAGACTCCGACATGATTTCTCATACCGTCGATTATACAGAATTGATGAGGACAATATTGGAAGCTGTTCAAGGTTCGTCCTTCAATCTTCTGGAAAAGCTAGCACAGCACATAGCTAACAAAGTATTTCGGAGATTTCAGCAAATTACGCTCCTAGATATCGTGATTAAAAAATTCCCCGATTCTTTGGCGGACAAGAGTTTTTCAGGCCTAGGATTCTCGTCGACATTTTTGCGCAATGAACAATGAAGCCTATTTGTCGCTTGGAAGTAACCTCGGAGATCGTTTGGGTTTTTTGGCCCTTGCGGTATCAAAATTAAGGTGTGATGGCCTAAAAATTGAAAAATGTTCCAATGTCTACGAAACAGAACCTCAAAATCTGGCAAACCAACCAAATTTTCTCAACTGCGCATTATTTGTAAAAACAACATTTAATGCACTGCAATTACTTAGATTCTGCCAGACTATCGAATGTTCCATTGGTAAAAATAAAATCATCGACTTTGGACCAAGGGACATAGACATCGATCTCTTGATTTTTAATTCCGAAAAAATCTCAACATCGGATTTAATAATTCCACATCCACGAATGCTCAACCGTAAATTCGTCCTAGCCCCTCTAAAGGAAATCGCCCCCCATTTGGTCATTGAAAATCGGCATATTGATCAGCTAATCACAAAGTGTACCGATCAAAAAATAAAGCTTTTCGCAGACAAGAACGTTTTTGACATTTAAACATCGATTGCCCTCTAATTGCAAAAGCTTCGTTCCAGGAAAGAAGATTTCTTGGTAAAAAAATATTAATTGAAAATCCTCGATGGGTAAAAATCGGTAAATTTGTTGACATAATTATCAATCTAAATAAAATATATATTGAAAAATATTTTCAACAAAGGTTAACAATGTCTGAATCAACTATACAAACGCCGGTAAGAGTAAGGCCGACTAGTACTGCAACACCTCAAATAAGCCCAGAATCAGCCAATGATTTAATGAATCTAGTCAGTAAACCTGCAAAAACTAAACGAGTTACCGCGAACATAGTACCAGTCCCAAACCCAGATGGAACTGTAAGCCTACAAATGGATAATATAAAAAAGAAAAAATCTCTTTCAGAGAGGGCAGTTACCACACTGCGCGTCACAGAAACGGGAGAAACCATTGCAGCCCTTGGATCCGTCGCCTTTGGACTATATTCCATTTTTACAGGTAATGCAGCTGTAGGATACCCTTCTGTAGCTGGTGGAGCCGGTGTATTGTGGAAGCTTGCAGAATCAAAAATTGTCGATTGGATGAAAAAATAAACCATCCACGATTATATAAGCTTGTATATTTGCACAAATGTGTTACTATGATGATTTCAAGATCTTTAGGAAGGCATCTTGGGGAATTGAAACCTTGCCAATCTGTTTCATCCTTTTCTTGCCTTCCTTCTGTTTATCTAGCAATTTTCTTTTCCGAGAAATGTCACCTCCATAGCATTTAGCCGTAACATCTTTTCGCAGAGCCCCAAGTGTTTCCCGGGCAACAACATTGTTCCCAATGGCAGCCTGTATCGCGACTTTGAAAAGTTGGCGGGGTAATAGTTCTTTTAATTTTTCACACATTTCACGGCCTCGAGATGTTGCTTTCGTCCGGTGAACAATTGATGAAAATGCATCGACCGAATCCCCGTTGACAAGGATGTCCAGGCGCACAAGGTCGGATTGAATATATGCTCCAAAGTCGTAATCCATCGAGCCATAGCCCCGTGTAATGCTCTTCAGCCTGTCGTTAAAATCTATCAAGATTTCATTCAGGGGGAGATTGCAGGATAGAATCACTTTGTTGGTATCCAACGTTTCGGTCCCATTGCATTCTCCACGCTTTTCACTGATCAGTGCGAGAATGTCCCCGATCGAGGCATTGGGAATGTGAATCTTTGCACATATGGTCGGTTCATGAATTTCGGAGATATGCGATGGGTCAGGCAATTTTAAAGGATTATCAACCTCCATCCAGCTATCATCCGTTAGTTTTACCTCATAGACAACGCTTGGATAGGTAGAAATGATGTCCAAATCATATTCGCGCCGCAAGCGTTCTTGGACGATGTCCATGTGCAGCAGTCCGAGAAAACCACAGCGAAATCCAAATCCTAGGGCGATGGAACTTTCCGATTGATAGACGAGGGAAGCATCATTCAATTGCAATTTTGCCAGGCTGGATTTCAATTTTTCAAAATCATTGGTATCGATGGGATATATGCCACTAAATACCATTGGGCGGACATCTTTGTAGCCGGATAGCATCTCATTGGCTGGATCATTTGCCAGCGTTATGGTGTCACCAATTTTAACTTCCGAAACATTCCGGATATTAGCAATAATATATCCTATTTGACCTTCGCTGAGAATGTCCATCGGACGCATTTTAGGACAAAAACATCCAACTTCCTTGACCACATTACTCATCCCACTACGCATCATGTAAATGGTATCACCCACTTTTAAAGATCCTGAAAATATCCTAACATGGCAAATCACCCCCTTGTATTGGTCGAAGATGGAATCGAAAATCAATGCACGGGTTTGGGAAATCTTTTGTACCGGAGGAGCTGGAATTCTATCGACTATCGCATTTAGGATGTCGTCGATGCCAATGTCCGACTTCGCACTTGCCAACAGAGTTTCCTCCCTGGGAATGGTCAAAACATCTTCCAGCTGGCGCATAACGTCTTCCACGTGTGCTCCCGGCAGATCTATCTTGTTAATCACCGGAATGATGGTCAATCCATGGGCCATTGCTAGATTTGCATTGGCCACGGTTTGTGCCTCAATGCCCTGGGATGCGTCGATCAATAGCAGAGCACCTTCGCAGGCTGCCAAACTTCTCGAAACCTCGTAGGAAAAATCCACATGGCCGGGTGTATCGTTCAGGTTCAACAGAAACTTCCCCTTGGTCGGGTGATCATATCTCATCGAAACCGGGTGATTTTTAATCGTTATGCCTCGTTCACGCTCCAGATCCATGGAATCCAGCAACTGATCTTGCATCTCCCGCCTAACAACCGTATTCGTATGCTCAAGCAACCGGTCAGAGAGAGTAGTTTTACCATGGTCAACGTGTGCAATGATGCAAAAATTCCTTATTTTGTTTATCGTATCCATGGAGTTCTGTGGCTCACAAAATTGACAAAATAATGTATTTTGTAAAGTAGATATGACGGAGATCTCCCTTTCACGATCAATGTGGATCAGTTTGACACGTTCATATTCATATCTTCATCCACATTTTCCGCTAAAACTGTTCCTCCGGAAACGTGAACAATTTTCTTAATTTCTTCTTCCAACGATTTTGCCGTGTCGGGATTGTTTTTAAGGTATTGTTTGGCGGCTTCGCGCCCCTGACCAATGAGTTTGCCGTTGTGGGCAATCCAAGCCCCCTTCTTTTCCAAAATTTTATGCTCAAGTCCTAGGTCTATGATCGAACCAGTCTTGGAAATCCCTTCGTCAAACATTATGTCGAATTCACATTCGGTAAACGGTGCAGCTACTTTATTTTTTACGATTTTTACCCGTGTTCTGTTCCCCGTAACTTTTCCGGAACTCTCCTTTATTTGCCCCGTCCTGCGAATGTCGAGCCTAACGGAAGCAAAAAATTTTAATGCTCTGCCACCCGGTGTTGTTTCCGGATTGCCAAACATCACCCCAATTTTTTCTCGGATTTGATTTGTAAATATACACACACATCTGGACTTGCTGATGGCGGATGTCAAACGACGCATGGCTTGACTCATCATTCTGGCTTGGGATCCAACCGTTACGTCTCCCATTTGGCCATCGAGTTCTGCTTTGCTTATTAGGGCAGCAACGGAATCAACGACGACGACGTCGACGGCCCCAGATCGGATTAGTGTTTCCGTTATATTTAACGCATCCTCCCCGTTTTCGGGTTGTGCCACCATAAGGCTATCCAAATCAACACCCACAACCTTGGCGTATCTTGGGTCAAGGGCATGCTCCACGTCGATGAATACGGCATTTCCGCCTCCTCTTTGGGCTTCCGCTATGAGACTTAGGCAAAATGTCGTTTTACCCGAAGATTCTGGACCAAAAATTTCACAAATTCTGCCCCGGGGAAGCCCTCCCACTCCGAGTGCCAAATCAAGGGCGAGAGATCCCGTGGAAATAACAGAAACGTCCATTTTTTTCGCGTTTCCCAGCTTCATGATGGAGCCTTCCCCGAACTGCTTATTTATTGCGGCCATAGCCTGCTCAAGTGTGTTCGGATCTCTCGGGTCCTTTGCATCGCTTTTCATGCTAGAGATGGATAATATTGAAAATTAAACAATCAAGCACCATTTTTTTATGGCTTTTAAATGAAAACAACTTAGTATGAGGTAATGAGTGGTTTATTTTTTGACAGGAAAGACTTTGGTAAATTATTTATCCGGTTGGTTTTTGGTATAGCTTTAGCAGTTAAGGGTGTCGCGTTTCTCGTAAAGGGACCATCGTCCCTAACCTTGTTGGGTAGTATTTTAGGCATAATTGGTGTTACATTTTTTCCATTGTACCTAGGATGGGCAGTTGCCGTATGCCATGTTGTGTGTGGCATAATGATAGCCATCGGAGTATTTTTTAAAACAAGCACATTTTTATTTGGAACGTTTTTTCTGTTGGAAGCGATTCTCGAGTATCAGACGGGAAGCGATCCGATTAAGGAAGTAGCCTATCCCGTAATGTTGGCGGCTGTAATGTACGGATTTGTGTTTATCGGTTCGGGGACATATTCCATACACAAGTGATAATGTTCCACGGTTAATCGCAATAAAAAAAGTCATGTATAACTTACCCATAACATTAATTCTGGGGGAAGTATTGGCTACACCTACCCAAATAAGTGTCGCATCGATGGTGGTGCGTACTGCCATATTTCTATCTTTGCTGGCCCTGGGTGGCTATTTCTTTGTCCAATTTCATAGGCGTGGATATTTTTGTAATTATAAAAATTCGTCAAAGGTCAGTTGCGATGAAATTAAAGTCGTTGCCGTACGCATCCTAAGTGGCAGGAAATATCTGACGGTCATCGAACATTACGGCAAGCGTTTTCTATTGGCTTTGACCAATGATAAAATCGAGAAGCTGTCCGAATGGAATCTAGGAATTCCCTCACCATCGGAAACGGAAGTGGATAGCAAGAAACTATAAACTCCGTGGCAGATGCCGAATGTTAGAAATTGGTGAGTTGATCCAAAACACTTAGTGCATATAGGGCAGCGGTTTCTGATCGCAGGACGTTGCGATGTGTCAACCTACATTCAATAAAACCATTCCCTATTAGGTGGGCATATTCGGATGGAGAAAAATCCCCCTCTGGACCTATGGCCATACAAATATTCGATTCCGGAGGATGGGGTAAAAGGACTTTTTTTATCGGTTGAGAATTTTCTTTCAATCCACCAAAAAGTTTTGTGCCAAATGGCAACAAGTTGATGGATTCAAGCTTTTCAAAATATGAAATTTTTGGAAAAAATGGGTTCCCGGATTGTTTACATGCTTCAATGGCAGTTTGCTTCCAGCGGAGCAATTTATTATCTATTTTCCCCCTCAGTTTACATTCCGTATGCTGTGCCTCAAAAAATATTATTTCCGCCACTCCCATCGCCGTTGCTTCACGCACAATATGGTCATTGTTGCTGTTTTTTAATACAGCTTGGAGAAGAATTATTGGATGATTTGGGGGTTCAAATTTGTCTATTCTTTCAATCCTAATTTGTGCACATTTCCCATCTACCGCAATTAATGTACCGTAGGCGTGAAATCCCTTGCCGTTCAACACAGTAACTGTTGATCCAATTCGTACACGCATAACACTGCACAGGTGATGGCTTTCAGAGGGAGAAAGCTCCAACATCCCAATTTCCATATCATCCTCATAGAAACATTTATGCATAAATATTTTATTTGCCAAGTTTATGCAAAATATTTTGCTCACTTCAACAATTTGCAGATACGCAATATGAAAAACAATGACAATGGCCTAGGCGAAGCGTTTCAATCGGTGGAATCGAACAATCGCATATGGCTATTTTTTCAAAAAAATTCCAAAACAGTTTTAACCATCGCGGAAATTATGGTTACGATTGCAGTGGTATTTTGCTTTCAAAAACTATGGTTGAACCATGAAATTGCCGGTATGGGAAAGGCATACACTTCCTTTAAAACCAAGGAAGACAAAATACGTTTCATTAAAAAATATAAAAAGTACCCATTGGCGGGAGCGGTATCGTTGCTCCTCGGCGATGAGTATTTGGAAAGTTTGGAATACGAATCTGCCAAATCAGCGTATAAAAACGCTGGAACAATTTTAAAACATCACCTATTGTTTCCGCGTGCCGTAATCGGTCAGGCCATGGCGGAATATAAATCAAACAATACCGTAGGTGCTGAAAAACTTTTAAATTCCGTAATTTATGATAGAAAATTCGATAGGGTTTTCAGAGGAAGTGCAGTCTATGCCCTAGCAAATATGCTGAAAAACGAGCGGAAGTTCGAGCAATTGGATTCCCTGTTTCAGGATGTAAACAACATCGATCTAAGCCAAGAATTTGTTGATACGATCCATAAAGTTCTCGAAGGAAATTAGGGAATAGATAATCAAAATATTGCATGGACAGTTTTTCTCTTGTAAAAGTATGGCGATTTCATTGCTTGAAGTTGCATTCAGATGGCGCGATAGCCAAGTGGTAAGGCCGAGGTCTGCAAAACCTTTATCATCGGTTCGATTCCGATTCGCGCCTCCAGGACACAAAGTCGCATGAATAAATGCCTGGCGGGGGATGAGAAAAGCTAAAAGCAAGGGCAAAGATGAACTTTATGTATAAAAAATGTATAAAAATCTTGTCTCAAAAAATATGAATCCATAAAGCTTTTCAAAAATTTTGTTAAAATTTCTTGAGTATTTACAGTGTTTTTACACGTTACTATTCATGGCGAGCAGCGAACAGCTAAAGATTGTAATGAAAAACTGCTAGATGTCAAGGAAGCAGCGGAATTTCTTAGAGTAAAAACAGACACTCTGTTACTTTGGCTATATACAAATAAATACCCCCAACTAAAATCCATAAAGATGGAAGATATAGAAGGTTTCTAAGACAAGACCTCGTCAAGTTCATAAAGTCTCTGTCCCGTACCAACGCAGAATGGAGGAGGAAGTCATGAGCGAAAATCTCCAACCGTCGGAGGAAAGCCGTACCTTTCTTACCCCCAAAGAAGCAGCGGAATACCTGAGGGTTCTACCAGAGACATTACTAGAACACCAGAACGAGATTCCGTCCCATAAACCTTATGGATTTCTATACTACATAAAGGAAGAGCTGGATGAGCTAGTTCGCCCATATACCAAATATGGGGAATTCTCCATATTTGAAAGTGAAAATGGGCCCACCTACCTAACCCTTGTGGAAGCGGCGGAGTATTTGAACGTGTCAACGGAAGACATGTCAACGGAATACTTCAAATGTATTCCTTCCTATGAATTTTTCGGACATCGGCTCTACAAGAAAAAAGAACTAGATAGGTTGTTTAGTATGGGACGTGCGGTTATACACTGCAAAGTTACTGATTGTGAGCCCGATGAAGACGAAAATGACCTATGATCTGGACAAGTTGAAGGGGGCTATCTTCCCGTGCTTTAGCATTCTGTGCATACCTCTTCCCAAAAGGGAAAGGAGTCTGTGGGGAATATGCGGTAGGGTCGCTGGGAGGAGAACCCGGGAAAAGCTTAAAAATTCGACTGACAGGTTCCAAAGCTGGTATGTGGAAAGACTTTGCGACGGGGGAGAGTGGGAACAACCTCCTCGACCTACTGTGCAAGGTGCGGGGCAGAGACTTCTATGATGTTTGCAGGGAAGCGGCGAACTGGCTGAGCTACGGAGAAAACTTTTACGACTTCGATGCCGTAAAGAAGACAAATATGCTGGAGACGGAACGGAAAGATAAAATGCCAAAATACCACCCCTTCCATGACCTGAAAGATGGTAACTTTTCTGACCTTTTGCAGCTTGCCCACAGCATGGAAGTCGCTATTGCTGGCGAAGGGAGATGACATACTGAAGTTTTTCAATCACCCGGTGAATGGCCGCTGCTGGAGTATAGTCCATGGGGAAAATTTCGTCCTACAGGACAGGAGGTTGGATGGCAAGCCGTTTATCTTCCAAGACAACGCAACGGCGAAGGCGAGAACGCTGGGATTTCCTGGCTGCCCAATCGGCATACCGACGGACAAACCGGTAATTGCACTGGTGGAAGGGTCATCCGACATCCTCGCCGCCTACTCCCTGATCTTCGCCGAAGGTGTGGAAACCATGGTGACCCCCGTTGCCATGCTTGGTGCTTCCAATAACATCCACCGGTCCTCCCTCCAACACTTCCAGGGCAAACATGTCCTCGGGTTCCCGGACTACGACTTTGCTGGCATAAACGGCATGGCACGTTGGGAAAAGCAGTTGGATGGTGTAGCTGCCACCTTTAAGGTCTTCGACTACGACGGACTATGATGGGATGATGGGAAACCCATCAAGGATTTGATAGATTTTTTGAGGGTCGATGTTGACCAGTGGGAAAAGGAACAGGACGTCCAATCCCCACTAGCTTCTTTCATTTGCCCTTTACTTGATAAAAACAAAGAAAGATTATGAATAATAATGATGACACCACAAATATTGAAAGAGTCAAGAATATTCAAGAATATTCTAACTACTTTTTAGTCATCGGGGATAAGAATGAAAATGAGATGAAAAATAATGATGGCGGGGATGAAAGCGATGATTTTCCTCAAGAAAATTTCTTTGACGAAACGGAAATGTGTAATAGTCCATTTTTGCAAATGAACATTGCGGAAAGAGAACAAATACTGTCCCATTGGTTAAAGACTGGTAGCCTGGGATATATTTTTGGTGTGAGAGGTTCTGGAAAGACATGGTTCGTATGGAAAATGGCAATCTGCATAAGCAAAGGAGAAGATTTTGGACCGTGGAGATGTAAAAGACCGTGGAGAACATTGTATGTTGATGAGGAAATGCCTCTGAAATCCATGCAGGAACGGTTACAGTTGCTAGATCCCAGCCTCGATAAGGACCTAATATTGATATCCCATGAAGTCGTGGCAATGAAAAAGAGTATTCTCCTAAATCTTGGAAATAAGGACCAACAGGACATGCTGCTAGATTACTGCCTAAGGCGGAATATCAAGGTGGTGTTTCTAGACAACCTATCTTGCCTGTTCTATGGAATGAGGGAAAATGAGGCCGATGATTGGGAGAAGGTATCTCCCTGGCTTCTAAAATTTCGCCAGAACGGTATTTCCGTGGTCATTTTGTACCATGCCAATCGGGAAGGTACCGCCATGCGTGGGACGTCGAGAAGGGAGGATGCTGCTTTTTGGGTAATCCAGATTTCGAAAAATCACAACGGAAATGACAAAAAGAAAGGGACGTTCTTCACCACCACCTTCGAAAAAAATCGGGAAGATGATGGCGGCATGGAAAGAAAGCTAGACTGGTCATTTATCACTGAAAATGGAAAAACTCAAGTAACATGCGTTCCCACCGATACCAAGATATTGGTTTATGATGCAGTTAAGAGCGGTATGGGTTCGTGTTCGGACATAGCGGAGTATTTGGGCATTACCAAAGGAAGTGTGTCACAATTTGCTACACAGTTGATAGCTGATAGACTAATAAAAAAGCAGGGAAATCTATATGTGCCCGCCCAACGTTAAGATTAGGATGCTTAACTTTCGAAAAGATTTTGTTTAGTAAATGGGGGCCTACAGACCTCTTTTTACTAAACATTTACCAATTTCAAAATTAGGTTTCCTGATTTTATGCAACTTACACGACATCGGTCAATTAGAGGTTACTAAACAAACGGGCAAAATTTGGAGCCAAAAAACCTTCATTCATTTAACGTTTGTTTGTAAAAATAACTAAGGATTTCTTGTGTAAAAATTTTGGTAAGGGGATAAAAGTTTCGTCAAGAATTTTTCTTGTGCGTAAAGAAATTGCAAATATCTTTTTTTGGTTATTTTTGCTTGCAATTTGGAAAATTTGTATCAGATTATCTCCCCAGAATTAACGAAAGGTTGATATGCAGGTTACAACATCAGATGGAAAAACGTTTGGTGATTTTGAAAAGGTTCAAGAGGTGGCTAAGAAACTTCGAGATACAGAAATCGTGAAAAAATCAGTTGCCAGACAGGACAGTAGCAGTGTTATGTATAATGGTAGTCGCATATCGGTTGACGATCAGGCTGCATTATCGGCACAAATCCCAAGTGTACTAAACACCATGAGGGTACAGAGTCGGGATGGAGAAGTTTATTCTAAAAGCCCTGGATTTGAGAAAGAGTTCGTTGAATGTTTGAATTTCCTTTTGGCCTGGTTAGGAAGTATAAAGTCATCGGCAGGAGTCAATGCGTTGCTCATGAGAAATGCTCTTGACTGGTTAATGTCGACAATGGAGGTATCTTCAGCCGATGCTGATTTGGAGAGTATAAAAAGTATAATCAGAAATTTTCAAAGGAGATAAAAATGGCAGCAGCACCAATACCAGTTCTGGCAGACCCAATCGCACTCATTAATGCCAATGCCACTCCACTCCCTGGTTTTGCTAGGGACGGAGTTACGGCAGTTGCATACGGTCGAGTCCAATATAATGGGGGGTATACAGGCAGCAGATGTGCCGCCTCCAGAGTAGTTGGATATAGTTCCGAAGGTAGTTAAAAAAGTAGCAAAAGAACGAGAGGCGGCCCATGCTGCAGCTCAGTTTCCTCTTGTAGCTCCTCGGCAGATAGCTCCAGTGAGAGCACCGGTTTCAGTGGTAGATCCAGATGCAACGACGGTGTCGGCAATGGTAACAGCGGCAAAGGTAGCGGCGGTAGTACCAGCGCTAGGAGGGGTAGTGGTGCCAGCAGGAGTAACGGTAGCAGGGGTGGTGTCGGCAGCGGCAAATGCAGTAGCAGGGGTAGCAGCAGCAACAGCAGCAGATGTGGTAACGGTGGCGGAAGCAGCAGCGAGCGTGTTGAATCCACGGTTGCCAGCACTAGCACCGGCAGGAGGACTACCGCTAGCACCAGGAACTTTGCAAAATCTTTTGAGTAATGGGGAATGGGGAAATGCGCTCATAGGGCTTGTATAAGACATTCGGACTCCCATTCCAGAAACCGGGGTTCGATTCCCCGTGGGGGTGCCAGCTGCGGAAACAGCTTAAATACAGGCTTTGTGAAGGATGGGCGGAATACAAAACGAGACGTCAGAAAAAAATCTATTGCCAAATTATTGCCAAAAAATTGTTTTTCCAAAAAGGGATTCAAAAATGTTTCAGAAAGATTTTAGAAAGCCAAAGAAGTTTTTAAAAAACTAGAAAAATCGAAGAAA
>JAITIO010000004.1 GCA_031279395.1 Puniceicoccales bacterium
AAGCATACACTATGTTCAACAATGTACGTTTTTGGAGTCTGGACAACAGGTATTAGAGTGTGATTTATGTTTTCATAGTACGGGAGAATTTTCTCTGATAAAACAAAAAGAAGACGGGACCCCAGAAATGATTAATGGTATTCTGTCGGTCGATAAATTCTTTGAGTTCAATAACTTAATAAACAGAGAAGTATTTTATGCAAAAATGTCTGAATTATGTGGGAAAAATGTAATAACCCCCAATACTAAACGTATTGAAAAAATGTATTTAAAATGTTCATATGAAGATGAAGAAAAAAATGAAGAAACTGAACTTTTATACGATGTAAATCCTTTTAATGGTCCTGTTTTTCCGGAAGTAACATCATTAGTTCTTATGGTTACAGATATATATTTATTTATACTGCAAAATTTAGTTCCAAGTGAGTCAAATGAAGCTTAAATTTTAAAGTAAGTAGTTTTTAATGCACGACGAGATCAATTAGGATTAATTTAAGGAGATAGAATGAGCAGTGGTGGTGTAGGTGATGTTGCTTTTAACAAATTGAATTATGATAGCCAGGCAGATGTGGTCTGTGGTATAAAAAAGCAATTGTTTGAGTTGAAAGGTTTTATAGATAATAAGCTTAGCGAGATTTCTAAAATCCCAGCACAAAGGATGCAAACTACTAAAGGAGCAGCTAAGCTTCTAATGCGGATTCCTAAAACTAAAAATCCACCTGCACCTCCACCTCCACCTGCATCTCAATCTCAAGTGGTCAATGTTTTAAGAACAATTAGCTCATGTTTGGAAAGAATTAGCGTTGACTCTAGAGCAATAGTGCGAGATGAAAATTTGAAAAAATTAATTACGGAGGTAGGTTCACTTTTAAGTATCATTACACTTAGGTGTTCACCGCAAGATACAATTGGGATCTCGACACTACATCTGCTAGCAAGCAACTTTCCTGGTAATTTTTTAAAAGATTTCTATAATTTATGTAAACAGCAAGATCATATAGTATTGGGAACTACGAACGATCTTCGCAGTCGTAATGAATTGCAGGGAGTATCTTTTGTGGCATGGACGACTGACTCATCAGGTAATAAATGGGATGAAATTTTCCCTCAAAGAGTACAATATGTTGTTGATAACGGTGGAATTATAGAATTTTTCGCTACAGAAAAAAGTTTTGGTCTTGATGAAGATGAAGTTGAAGTTGAAAAACAAACCATAAATTATTATTCAGCAGATAGGTTGATAGAAGCTTACGAAGCTTATGACAGGGAAGAAAAATTTATTGAGCACGGGATGACACTTTATGAGCTCGTACATTTATTAAAAAGGGAACCCCCAGCTAAATTTACTATGTTTATTTCTGACGAAGTTAATGCGTCTATTTTAGACCTTAGATCAGCACGACCCCCAGGACCTGAAATATTTCAAAGGCTTCACTATCCTGACAGAGTAACCCTTCAGGTTCTTACTAATCCCACTGAGGCAGGTCCAATAGATCCCTCAAGTTTAGTTTAGAAGAACCTTAAGGCTCGAAAATATATCAGGTGGAATGGTTCTTATCGAGGGTTGGTTTGATTTGTTAAAAATATTTCACGGTTTAATTTGAAAATTTTATATATTTACATTTCGCCAAACATTGGCAATTTTGTATTGGTAAGGGTGATATGTTACAATTTTAAAAATTTTGATACATTTTGCCCAAATTTGTAACAAAATGAAACCTGATAAAATAGCGGGTTGGCGGGTCGTTACCCCCAAATTGTAACAGGAATTCGCTCTTAGGGGAGGATCTATGTTACAAATGCCGTTAAGGTTAGGCAGATGCTATCCTTTTTTGCCCGAAACCTAATTATTTTGGCGGGGTTATTTCTACGACATTATACTCTGCCAAGACGTACCTTTGCCCTTCCTTTTTGATAAAGCCCATGTCCTGAAGTTTTTTGGCACACCTGCATATTTCCATTTTGCTCCTATTAAAACCTTCGGCAATATCGCTACAATACTCTGCTCCCTCCTTAATCATTTCATAGACCTGTTCCACCAGGTCAGTTCGCTTCCAGTTGACGTTCGTTTTGCCATCCTCGGTGATGAATGTCCAGTCCATGGATTCTTCGTGGTCGCCGTTATCTTCCCGGTTTTTGGTAAACGTGGTGGTGAAAGCCGTCCCCTTGTCGATCTTGGCAAATTTGAAGTTGGGGGATACCTTGATTACCCAATCGGCGGCATCCTCCCTCCGGGACGTCCCCCGCATCTCATTGCCATCCCGGTTGGCATGGTGGACGATGATTATTGCGATGCCGGACTGGCGTAGCATTAGCAACCAACTGAGCACCTGTTCCCATGAGTCCGCTTCGTTCTCTTTCATCCCCCAGCACAGGCTCGAGAGGTTGTCGAGGAAAACCACCTTGATTTTTTCTTCTATGCAGTAGGTCAACAACGCCTCTTGCCAGCATGATTCGCAGAGGTTTAGCAACATTCGTGCTTCATCCATGAGCCTTTCCCGGGACATGATGAATAGATTTCCTGTGGGGTTCGGGTTTAGCAGTTTCAGCCGTTCCTGCATGGACCTTAGCGGCATCTCACCGTCGACGTAGAGGGTCTTCCGTGGCATTTCGCACTTCCAGGGACCGTAGTTGATCCCTTTGCTGATGCTGATTGCCATGTCCCAGGCGAACCACGTCTTCCCTGCCCCCCGGCGTCCGAAGATGAATCCCAGACTGCCTTCCCGGAACCAGGACCCCAAAATTGCTCTGCGGGGCGATATGTCTTTCATGAAAAAACTTTCATCATCCATGGTGGTTTTGTATATTCCCGTCAACGCATTTTCTTGGCGGTCACAGGAAGGTTCTTTCTCCTTCGCGAGGTGGAAGAGGGGGTGTTCCTCGATGGGTTTTACCGCTCTGGCGTTTGGGTCAAAATTGATGGTGTAGTCGATTTTTGATTCATTGTTGTCGGTGTCGTCGGTGGACATGGTTTTGCCTTTGCTAAAGGTTAAAAATTTGTGTTAGGATTTGCCTATTGGTTTAGAGGAGGGTTGAGGAAACTGCCAAGGGGATGACGGACGGCGAGGGACTGTTCCCATTGGTCCACATCAATGTGTAGGAAATCCCTCAAATCCTTGACCGGTTGCCCATCGTCTCGGACCATGCCCGTGTAGTCGAAAACTTCAAACTCGGCGGCTATGTCAATTAATTGTTTTCTCCAGCGGGACATTCCGGTTATTCCAGCAGCATCGTAGTCTGGAAACCCGAGTACTCGCTTACCCTGGAAATGTTTCAAGGCATCGGGGTGGATGACGTTCGAGGCACCCAGTATGGTCACGGGGGCAGCTATGTTTCCCAGGTCTTCGCTGTAAGCCAGAGAATAGGCTGCAAGGAAGTCCGAAGAGCCCTCCGCCAGCATGATTACTTCCTTGGGGGTTGGTATGCCGACCGGCCATGAGGGAGATCCCATGGTGCGGGCTTTCGCCATTGACTGGTCCTGGAAAATGAACGGTTTCCCATCCAACCTCCTGTCCTGCCGCACGTAATGGTCCTTGTCAACCACACTCCAGCAGCGACCATTGGTTTGTTGGTCAAAAAACTTCAATACCCCATCCCCCACTGCATGGTCCAGGCTTTCCCCGTTGACCCCCAGTAGCCGAGCAAGGGTGGTACGGTCGTGGATGATCCCTCCGGTCAGGTCGTAGAAGTTGTGGTGCTTGAGCCTCAGAGGTTTTCGTTGGGATCGGAGATGGGCGGGGAGCAACAGGGACATGCTGCTTTCCCCGTTCAGCTGGCGAATAAATCCCTGGGGTTTTATCCCATACCGTTCCGGGTTGTTCAGCCAGTTCGCCGCTTCCTCACACGCTGCCCTGAAATCTCCGCCCCGCATCTTGCACAGCAGGTCCAGCAGGTTGTTTCCGCTTTCCCCCGTGGCAAAGTCTTTCCACATGCCAGTCTTTTCTTCCGTCAGGCAGATTTTTAGGCTTTTCCCGGGCTCTCCTCCCAGCGAACCTACGGTGTATTCCCCGCCAACATACTTCCCATTTGGTAAAAAGTACAAACAGAACGACCGTATGGAAAGGGCAAGGTCCAGTTTCAGCCGGTCAATGGCGTATTTCTTGCCTTTTACCATGGACGTCCCCCTTTTAGCCTCCCTTCATGGGGCACGAATTTCCTCCGCCCAAACAGCAATAGTTGCTGCCATACGACCCTGGGTTTTTTCGGGGCTTTCGGATTCGGGCTCGGGTTTATGATTCACCTCCTTGCCTGTTGCGACGGATGATGTCGTCCAGCTCCTCTTTTATGTAGAGCACGCGACCAAAAATTTTATAGCAAGGAATGTTTTTAGGGTGGTGAGCCAAAAAGTCTGCCCTTACACGTAAATATTCCGCTGCTTCTTTGCGAGTAAGGTATGTATAAGTTCCACCCAGTGAAGGTACTTTTCCATTTGCATTCATAGAACGCCCTCCCGTGGTTTGTTCTTGTTTAATTTCTTCGTAGCACCTTGCACACGAGACTCAAGAAACTCCCATAGATCTGCCTCTCGGAATTTTCTTAGGCGTCCAAGTTTTATGGATTTTAGTTCGGGATATTGCTTGGTTGATACCCAACTTTGCAGAGTTCGCGGGTTTATGCCGAGAAATTCTGCCGCTTCCTTGACATCTAACAAATTTTTGTTATAATCTTTAGCTGTTCGCTGCTGTTCGCTGCTGTTCGCTGCTGTTCGCTGCGCATCAATACACTACTCGTAACCATAAGTAGACGCCAGTGTGTAAAAAAATTGTAAATATCCAAGATGTTTTTGAAGAATATTTAAAATATTTTAATATTTCTTCGGTTTTTCTAGTTTTTTGAAAATTTCTCTAACTTTCCAAAATCTTTCTGAAACATTTTTTGGGGAAACATTTTTTTGGCAATAATTTGGCAATGGATTTTTATTATCCTTCTGTTTTACATCTCCTCCATCCCCCGCAAGGCCTGAATTTATGCGGCTTTGTGGCTGGAGCCGAGGATGAGATTCGAACTCACGACCCACGCATTACGAATGCGTTGCTCTACCAACTGAGCTACCTCGGCGAAAATCAAATCTCCAGCTTCGTCAGTAAAATGGAG
Source organism: Puniceicoccales bacterium (assembly GCA_031279395.1). GTDB lineage: Bacteria > Verrucomicrobiota > Verrucomicrobiia > Opitutales > JAIRKQ01 > JAIRKQ01. The sequence goes on from JAITIO010000004.1 coordinate 5,095, forward strand.
CCGACTATCAGGCTTGAACTGATGACCGTCCGCTTACAAGGCGGGTGCTCTACCAACTGAGCTAAGTCGGCCTCAATCTTCTGTCACGGTACTTATTTCCGAATACGGGAAAATTTTTGATTGAACTTTTCAACACGTCCCGCCGTATCTACCAGGCGTCTTTCGCCGGTATACGCTGGATGGGAATCCGCTGTCACGTCACAATAAACAATATAACATTCGACGCCGTCAATGATATCTTTTTGCTTGGAACGCAGGGATGACATAGTCACAAGTTTCTTCCCCGTTGACACATCAATAAAACATACTGGATGTTTTTCTGGATGAATACCATCTTTCATTTTATCTCTTCTCCCATTTACCCTTGACGAGCTTTATATCTCGGGTTTGTTTTGCAAATTACGTAGACTCGACCTTTGCGGCGCACAACCTGACAATCAGGATGTCGCAATTTTATCGATCTTAGCGATGTCGTTTTTTTCATAAGATCCCTCTCTTGGGTCAAAACAAAATATTGCATGGACTTATGTCAAATAATATTTCCATGGACTTATACCAAAGGTAAAAGAAAAAATCTTCAAGCAGTATTTTGAGAAATGTTCAGCAAAAAGATAAATCGATGAAAATGGTCGAAAAACTATGCCATACTAAAAAAATTGCCGTATTTTCGAAAAAGGTATGGGATGAAAATTGAGAAGAATATGGGCAAAAGTGATAGGAATATGGTCGTTGAATCCCAAGAAAAAATTTTTTAAAAAAAATTATTGGCAAACATATTCCACTACATATAGTATCTCTCAGAAATGTTTTCTACTATATGTAGGAGTTCAAGTTTATTTTAACATTTAGTTTAGAAGGAGTTTATCTATGGCTACCATACCACAGTCAGCAAAAAATGCGTCCAGTGAAATTGCGGTAGAAGCAATTCTACATGGTCAAATTTTTCAAGTTCTTACGGAAGCAGGAAATTCCACGGGAGAATATGGTCAAAAAATTGCTTGGGATCTAGCCCGTGAAGTCATAGCAAAGATTTGGGAACATAATAGGGGTAATCCCATTACTACCGAACAGATTGAAAATTTTATTGAACAAGTATTATTTACATCTCCCTATCAAAGAACAGCAAAGGCATTCATTTTGGCCCGGGACAGGCGAGACCGAAGCGAAAGTTCTGCCATCCAAATAGAAGTCGACAGGATTAACCAGTATATTTCACGGTCAGACTGGGAGGTGCGTGAAAATAGCAATATGTGCTATTCATTGCAGGGATTAAATCACTACTTGTCAGGATCCTTGAGCAAAACTTATTGGTTGAATAGCGTTTACCCATCCCATATTAAAAATGCCCATGAATCTGGGGATTTTCATATCCATGATCTAAACCAATTGTCGGTCTACTGCGTCGGGTGGGATTTGGCATCTCTGCTGAAAGAAGGCTTTTGTGGTGTCTCCGGCAAAACGGAAGCATATCCCCCGAAACATTTTAGAACGGCACTAGGACAGGTGGTAAACTTTTTCTATACACTGCAAGGAGAGGCGGCTGGAGCACAGGCATTTTCAAACTTTGACACGCTGCTGGCACCATTTGTTCGATATGATAATTTATCGTTCGACCAAGTAAAACAAGCTTTGCAAGAGTTTGTATTTAACATCAACGTACCTACCCGCGTAGGATTTCAAACTCCATTTACAAATATAACACTCGACCTGTTTTGTCCGAAACATTTTGCCAGTGAACCGATAATAATAGGTGGTGAATTTAAGCAGGAAAAATATTCAGACTTTCAGAAAGAAATGGATATGTTTAACCGTGCATTGTTTGAAGTTATGGGAGAAGGAGATGCCCGGGGACGTATCATGACATTCCCAATCCCAACAATCAACTTGACAAAAGATTTTGATTGGGATAACGAAAACCTAAAAGGTTTGTGGGAGATGACCGGCAAATATGGCATTCCATATTTTTCCAATTTTATTAACTCAGACATGAACCCGGATGATACCCGTTCGATGTGTTGCCGTCTAAGAATTGATAATACTCAGCTGGAAAAACGTGGTGGTGGTCTATTTGGAGCGAACCCATTGACGGGAAGTGTGGGAGTTGTAACAATAAATCTTCCAAGGATTGGACACTTGTCAAAAACTAGGGAAGAGTTTTTTGATCGCCTGTCAACGATGATGAATATCGCAAAGGACAGTTTGGAAATCAAAAGGGTACTGTTAGAAAAATTGACAGCATCGAATTTGTATCCCTACACAACATTTTATTTGAAGGACATCAGGTCTAGGTTTGGGCAGTTTTGGAAGAATCATTTTTCGACAATTGGACTGGTTGGAATGAATGAAGCATGCTTGAATTTTTTAAGCCAAGACATAACGAGCAAGGCTGGAAAAGCTTTTGCTCTGGATGTTTTAGATTTCATGCGTGAAAAAATTATCAAATTCCAAAAGGAAACAGGCAACCATTACAACTTAGAAGCAACACCTGCCGAAGGGACATCATTCCGGCTGGCTAAAAAAGATAAGGCGCGGTTTAAAGATATAAAAGCAGCCAATGAACAGAATCAGCATGCGCAAAATGATGTGCCATTCTATACTAATTCTATCCATGTTCCCGTAGATTTTACGGATGATTTGTTTGAACTTTTAGACCACCAGGATGAGTTGCAGACAAAGTTCACGGGAGGAACGGTTGTCCATGCATTTCTCGGAGAAAGAATATCCGATACCGAAGTGGTAAAAAATCTCGTTAGGAAAATTGCAGAAAATTACAAACTGCCCTATTATTCGTTGACGCCGACCTTTTCCATCTGTCCGGAACATGGATATTTGGTTGGAGAGCAAAAGACTTGTCCCCATTGCAATAAAAAGACGGAAATTTATTCCAGAATAGTTGGGTATTTACGACCTGTGCAACAGTGGAATGATGGCAAACAGGCAGAATTCAAGATGCGATCGTCTCTACAATTTGACCAATGTCACCATTCCTAAGCCAGAACCAGCTTTTAACCATTTGACATTCATTGAATTGCCACTAGATCTTCCAACCATGATAGGGCAAGAGTTGCTATCGAGTTATGATATTTTGTTGGTTGATCTGTATGGGGTTATTTGGAGTGGGACATACATATTTCCGGCAGCTCTTGATGCGCTAGGCAAATTGATGTCAATGGGTAAAAAGGTCGTTATAGTGTCGAACATATCCTTCGTTTCAAAAACTGTGACGAAGGAGTATGAGAGCAAGGGGCTTTTGGCGGGGACTCATTTTTTGGATTTCGTCACTTCCGGGAATGCATTTCGCGATATTTTAGTAAATCGTAAACTGTATTTCAAAACGGTCAAATTTCCGAAAAAATATTTTGTCTATGGAGCGGAAAATACCGCCGCTTTTGCCGGAACTGACTTTGAAAAAACATACAATTTGGACGAGTCCGATTTCGTCTACCTCTCCGCCGTTCAATTTTCGGATGATGAACGGGATAGGATGTCGGACACAATGAAACAATACCTGTACGTTACCGGTACTAGTGGCAATGATAAACTGTGGGAATCAACATCGGTGGAACCCTTTATTCCTACCTTGCAATGTTTTCTAGACCGAAAAAAGCCGATTGTCATTGCTAATCCGGATAAGATTGTACTGCGTGCCGTTTTGGAAACTCCAGACGCCAGGGAGTATATAGCAAAACCAATGGTAAAACAGGGACTTTTAGCTCAAACCTATGAAAATATGGGAGGGGAGGTATTCGCAATTGGCAAGCCATATCCACAAATCTATCGCCACACCCTGGAAAATCTGTCGATGGCGATGGAGATTTCATTGGAAAATATTTGTAAAAAGCGGATCGCCATGGTGGGAGATTCCTTGGAGACCGACATTTTGGGAGCTAAAAATGCCAGCAAAGACATGGGGTGTTCCATCGACAGTATCCTTGTCTTATCCGGCATTTCGGCGAGAGACATTGTCAAAACATATGGAAAAATTTCTCCCGAAACAGTGGACCAATTCTTTTCCCAAGAAAAACTCACACCAACCCACCTAATTCCTGCCCTCGACATGGGATCCGAAGTTTACTTCTAAGATTTCTGTATTTTTTCATTAAGGATTCTGTCCGGGACTATTTTAGCAGCAAATCCCTAAGAGATTCCTCGAGTTTCTGTACCCTCTCAAACAGATTTGGAATTCTCGAGCGTAAGACATAGAAGAGATTGGCGTCGTTGATCGGCATCGTTGGGTTTCCCCGCAGTATTTTTCCCATTTTCGGCTTATAATTTGCCACTGAACTTTTCCCAGCTATCATAACCCCATCCGGAATATTGAGGTGGCCCGCTATCCCAACTTGCCCACCAATTACAACATGGTTTCCTATGGTAGTACTGCCCGCGATACCCGTTTGTGCTGCAATCAAGCAACCGTTTCCTATGGTAACATTATGTCCTATTTGGACCAAGTTATCTATCTTTGTTCCTTTTCCAATCTTGGTATGATTAAACCTGGCACGGTCAATGGTCGTATTTGCTCCAACGTCAACATCATCTCCAATTATCACATTACCTATTTGGGGAATTTTTTCATGTATACCATCTACCGTTTCATAGCCAAAACCATCGGACCCTATCACCACACCCGAAAACAAAGTTACCCGTGATCCTATTTCACAGAAATCCATCACCCTTACGGAAGGATGTAAAACACTACTATTTCCGATTTTAACACCATGTCCAACGTAGCATCCGGCCATAATGACAACATTATCGGAGATGGTTACATTGGCTTCGACAACCACATTGGGTCCAATGCTTACATTTTGTCCAATTGACACGGTTACATCTACGACGGCTTTGGGATGGGTTCCCACATCGGGACGGTGATAATATTTTCTTTCTATGTCTCGGCAAAGTTTCCCAAGGGCCAAGGATGGGTTATCAAACAATAGAAAACATTGATTTTCTTTCGGTGTCAAATCAAGTCCCAGGGGAAGTAATATTACGGATGCCTGGCTGATTGCCACATCTTTTCTATATTTGGGATTTCCAAGGAAAGAGATACCCCCCTGCTTTGTGTTTGTCAGTGACTCGACATGCGAAATTGGAAAGGTAGTGTGGCCGACAACCTTTCTAGGGCTCAACAGGCTTATAAGCTCATCTAATGCGTAAGAAAAATTCATATTACAGTTTTCGAGAGAAAACCTATTTAAGCATAATGCCGAATTGGGCAATATTTTTATCAGGGCTGTTTAGTTCTTGTTGAAGGAAGACAAAAAGAGTGGACAAAAGGGAGCGAAAAGGATGGATGGGGACGGAAATGGACAGCTTAAAAATTGGAAAAGTTGGAAAAGTTGGCCATGGACGGAAAAATCGTCATCGGTGAGTACACTTAAAGGAAGATTGGTTGAGCCTACTAATTATATATTTATTCACTCGAATAAGCGTAAAATTATTGACATAAACGCAGTCTTATGTACAATATCTTCCCTCTATGAGTACGAAAATAGACGGCGGGACAATGCTAACGCCAATATTCAACCCCAGTATTCCAGCAAACATAGCCTTGGGTGAAGTTCATGGGAATTCCGGATTGGAGGGAGCCGAGCAAAAATCAATGGACGACCAAGTTAAAACATGGCTCAAGGACAAAGAATTTAAAGATTTCGCCAATAGTATGGGACGTCCTGAGCTTTCTGAGATCTCTCAACAAGTGGAAAGTTTGCAGGAGCTTAAAAGCTTAACCGAAAATGATTCTAAACTCAGGCAGCTGATCACACAAAAACCTCCCATGAGCTTATTCTATTGTTCATGGCACCCAAGTAATGGTGATGGTGGCCATGCAACTAATGTGTCTGTCGCATATAATAAAGACAACGGCAAGTGGGAGGTTACATTTCATAATACTGGCCTTGGATCAAATTTAAGAAGTGTGCAGGGAGGAGAAGGTGAAAAACAAATGTGTCCATGTGCCTATGTTTTTCCCGACCTAGACGATGATCAGGTCGAAAAATTGCTAAAAGGTATCACATACATTCAAAAGGCTATAAATAAAGAATCATATGTGTCCATGTGCCAAAAGCTGTACGGCGGGGAAATTACCTATGAGATTGGAAAAGACGTCCAACCTGAAACGATTAAACTCATAAAGTCAAAAGACCCCATTCGCAATCATACTTTTGTGCGTGCACAGGTCGGAGGGAACTGTACCTATGCTTCGCTCAATGCCATGATGCGCTATTTAGTTCTCAAACAACATAATGCACTCAATGAATCAACTAGAAGAACTGAAGCTGGTAAAGCAGCTTCCGGTGCAGCCCGCGTACTGGACTTTTACTGCCGAATGAAGAGCATGGAACTAGCCTTTGAAGAAGTTGAAAATAACCCCCAGAAAATAAGATTTTTGGAACGCATACTAGAAGCCAATGTTTGCTATTTTAAAAAATATGTCGAAAAACGGTGTAGTGAAAGCGCAAACAATGAATTGGAAAAAATTCGTGACAAGTTTACAGAATATCGAAAAAGAATTCACCAAGCAAAAATTGAGTGTGGTGTTAGCACAGGTACTACTTCACTCTTTCTGGAAAGAAACTTACAGAATGCTGAGGAGATAGTGGGAGCCCTTCCCACCCCTGCCATGGAGAGAGGAAATAGGGTTTGCGGTATGCAGGTGGGTAATACAGACATCGCCATAAGAGTAGATATACAAAAACAATTAAATGCCATTCGTGCCTTGGTTGCACAAAGTAAGCCGCAAACAACACGGGAAGCTGTGACAAAACTTGCAAAACTTTGTGAGAAGTATGGCGATCACAAATATAGCAAATATAGCAATTTCATCGATGGCGAGGTTCGTTCTTTAATTTTGAATGAAAATTTTCAAGTCGACATTGGTGACAATTTACAATCCGACAAAAATCTTAAACTCGAGTCGCTAGAAGACTATCATAAAATTGCGAAATTTCTTTGTAAGCAGAAGAGAAAAAGCTACGAAAAAGATGATAGTGGAATGAAATTTCAGCTTAATAAAGAAGATCAATATTCCATTGACGAACAGAATATAATCTACACGTTGCAGGCTCATACCTTGCAAATTTACCGCGAAATGGTAAGACGTCGCAACAAAAGCTTGCGAGTAATATTTCCCCAAACAGAACAATTTAATCCTGAGGAAATTGGGCTCAATATTAGTAAGATAAATAATTTAGATCATGTTTATAACAGGTCATCGGTGAGTCGCAGGGAAAAACTTCTTAAATTTTCATCTTCTGCAAATGGTACTAATCAGTTTACTTTTACTATTGGAGGCAACAACCATACTGTTCCTGACTCAGTACAAAAAATTTTTGATAGCATCTTTTCGGGGAAAGACCATACGGATTTTTTAAATAGTTTTCGTTCTTTTAGTGAAGAATTGCAAGAAACAGAATCTGCCATAAAGAGTAGTTTGAAGGCCCTAACGGATAATAGAGTAGAAATCCTAAAAGGTCAGGAAAAAAGAAATGTCCTGGCAGCCCTTGGTACAGCTCTACAACAATTAAAAAAACGAGAAGAATTATTTTTTTCAAAAAAAATGCCGGAATTGAATGCCAAATGCCAGGAACTAAAGAATATTGAAGTGCAAAAACAAGAAGATGTTAGACGAGCTATTAGTCAAATTGAAGCTAAAATTGTTGAAGTCAATAACTGGCCAGATGGAAAAAAAGTAGGCGAACTGACAGCGAGAGGTAATGCAATAGAAGAAAACCTCAAAGCCCTAACGAAGTTAAGAGCTTTGCAACTAGCAGCAGCCGAAGAATTTTTTTCCAAAAAAAATTGTCATCGTAGGAATGTAGACACGTCTCCAGATTGTAAGGCGCTTTTCCCAGATGATAGAATGGGGGTTCTGCGCAACTGTGCTATTTCACGCCTGGAGACTTGTGTCTGCGAGAGGGAGGATAGTTACCGGAAGGTCATTTCCTGTCTAAATTCTGAGCTCAAAGGATTCAACGGTTATGATCCTCTTGTGCAAGAATTTGGTAACATTGATACGATGGTTAAAAACGCCCTAGGTGGTGTTTCTATAGGTGGTGAAAATATACAAGAAGAGACTTGCACTGCCTTTCAAGATTTCCAAAATAAACTACATTTAAATGATAACTCCCCTTTCAAGGCGGAAGATCTAGTAAAAAGTTGTAGGAAAGAGATTGATGCCCTAATGACATCTTCCGACAAAGCTTTGGATGACAGTTGGGGACAAGAAATTACAATTAATAAGGACCTTTTAGATACTGATTTTACCCTAGACAAATGCCTAAAAACTTTAAGGGCAATACCCCAACAGGGAAATTGCTATGCAAAAACTGTAGCTAAGGCTGTTGGTTATAGAACCAATAGTGAAAATAAAAAGAAAATTTTTGATAAAACCATTTCTGGCACTACATATTTCCTAGATGCTCCAACTCCATACGCCATTTGCGGATTGGGAGATCTTCGCCAGTTCGTCTCATTCAATAAAATATTTCAGTCCCTTCTATGTAGAGAGCAAGATGAGGCGAAATCATTAGACTCGCCTTCGTTTTGCAATAATACTTCTTCTACTTGTGGAACACAATTCGCCACTGAGAGTTTTACCATAAAGACACCTTTCGGTAATGCAAGGAAAGCCAAAGATCTTTCGTACACAACAGCATTTTATGTTTCGCTAAATAAAGCATTTGAGGACCTACGCGACATTGACGAAAGCGTTGATGAGGAAGGTCGCAATGCATTAATTGCCAAACGAGAATCAACAAGCCTCACAGCCAATCTGAAAAAATGCAATGTGATAGATGCAGAAAATCCTTTGGATTTTGTACTCTCAATGTTAGCTGCCATCGGAAATCGTCCATCTGAATTGGTCGATCATCTAAAGACGAAAAATACACAGCTTCCGATAGATTTTTTAATAATGAAGTTGCTAACTTCCCCTCAATCAATGGATGCCATTTCCAAGGGTATTAAAACCTCGGAAGATGCACAAAAATTGGCCGAAGGGTGCATAAATTTTTTAAATCAAACATGGTTTCAATCGTCCTGGCAACTATTCAACCACGGAGAAGGAAATCAAAAGCATGTCCTAACATATAATCTAGACCGTATAAAAGCAATGGCTGTGTGTGTTACCGCGATAACAGAGGTACTTGCTATGCTTGGGCAAGCGGATGGAATTGATGCTGATGCCAAAGGAAAAATCAACCTAATAGCCCAGCAAGCTTTGGAAAATATCCTAGATAGCCTCAATGAAAAAGTTCTTTTTCAAAATGTGAAAAATGAGAGAGATGCTGAGGTAGCTCGTCAAAAAATCGCACAATTGAAACTTTATCTGACGGACCAGCAGAGTAAGCTCGTGGGAGATGCAAAAATTTTACCAGTCAAATGGTGGGCCAATGTAGCCGCTTGCCTGGTAGAATGTAGAGGTCTACCCCCGGGACGATGGACATTTACAAATTATTTAATCGGTGCAGAATTAAGACGTTTTTGTTCAGACTTTGCCTTGAGATTTTCTGAGCGTGAAAGAGCCGAGCAAGGGTCCCATTTTACCTCTCGTGTTGCTCTTGCCACCAAGGACATAATAGAACACTCGCACCAACTACCGGAGACAACGCCCGATGCCCTTGCTTTAAATCAAGAAAAACGTACCAAAATAAACTATGAAAACGAGGATAATAATTCTGCCGTGTGGTGGGATGCAAAGTCCATGTGTTTTTGTGATAACAGAGGTGTTATCTGCGACACTACCGATGGGACGAGTTATATTGTGCGAAAAAGTCCATCCCATAGAAGCCTCAGAAGTTTAATCGCAAATAAAAGGCTTTGCAATGAAGTTTATGGATTTTTTGGTATCAAAGATAATGAAATCGTAAAAAGCGAGGAAATGTCGGATGGATCCATAAAAATGGTGCCAACTTCTGGAATTCACAAAGGGGAAGTATTTTTTGTCAAAAACAACATTCCTCCCGTGTTTAAGAATGAAGGCGGTATGCAATTGCTGATGGTTGATCCAGGAATTGATCCAAAAAAGGGGAATCACCATCTTTTTAAAAACTTCTTCTGCTGGGGAATAGAAAAAAATGGAAAGGTTTACTACGAATTTTCCGAACGTACGGGAAGACAAAAAGTTACTTACTGTGCGATAAAAGAGGGTGAGCAAACTAAATTTGCCAGTGGCGAGCTAGGAGATCGCCAAACAATCGACCCGGAAGAAGAAATAATGTTCCTAGATTTCAAGAAAATCCCTGAACTATCACATCTTTGTCAAAGTGATTTAAACTTGGATGGTATTTTCTATAAAAAAGATAACATAATAGAATTAACTACGTTCTCATACAATGGTAAGCCAATAAAATTGCAAAAAAAAGATGATAAGTGGGTCCTTGTCAGCAACCCCAACATGCAGCTTATTTCCCTTAAAGAAGAATTCACGAAGCTCTTGCAAGGAGAGAGAGGTGAGGGGCTGGGCAATATTTCTATTCCAGGCACCGAAAACCCAATGGGTTTTGGAGACAAATACCTTGTTTTCAAGGAAAACAACACCAGCTTGACTGCACAAAATTTTATGTTTTTGGTTCCAGAAGAAGTACAGGACGAAAATGAAGTAAAAAAGTTCTTTGAAGATAAAGACCATAAAGAAAAAAATGCAAATGAAGCCAGTCCATATGGGCTATTTGGCTGCACTGAACCAAGTAAACTGTCTTTCAATAAAGACACCTTAACCGTGCGATCACATTTTCTTCGCTGGTCAAGGAATAAAGTTGGGCGCTACGGTGAGTTTACTATCCCGGAATCCGACCCTAAGGCGATTGCCCACACAGCTACAACGCTGATTGCCCGTGCCTTGCGTGAAAAAATTTATACACAGGCACTTGGATTTCTTAATGCCATACCAAATGGATTGATGTTGGGCGAAAGTGAAGAAGATAATGCCATTAGAAAGGTGTTTTTTGATATTGTCAGGGATGATTTTGATAATACCCCTTTGGCTGCCGCCATACAGATGCAGGTCTTTTTGAAGTGGCTTCAGGTGGATACGGGTGCTGAAACCTTTATTAAGAATTTTAAAAGCACGCTTTCAAATTACAACCTCACCCTTGCCACCTCAATTAAAAATAAATTTATTAAAATGTGGAGAGAAGAAGCATATTATCCTTCGATCTTTGCCCTTACGCCCTTGCAAAAAAAAGCATTAATAGAAAAGTTACCTGATGGAATTTTCATTAGTAATTCGTGGGATCGAAAAGATTGGAAAACCATACAGCGGGATATTGTTGCCGGTCTTGCCGTAAAACATTCAACCGACACGCCGGCAGCATCCATAGTAACGCGCGATACAATCAGCGAAGGTATGGACGAGGTAAGTGAAGAGGAACGAGAAGCTTTTTCCGTCCTGCGGAAAAATTTTTCTTCGCTCAACCCGCAACCAAATTCAAAGGCAGGTAGTGGTTTGCTGGAAGGAGAAGATGAAGGTTCAGAATTTACATTTCTGGGGACAGAACAAAGGCCTAAAAGTGAAAGCTCCATCTTAAAAGAAGAATTTGACCGTTATGATCGTGAGGTCGAGGAAGGAAGAAAAAAAGTGCTCGAAGATATGGCATTTATTCCAGCGGATGAAGACTTAACAAAAAGGGATGCCACGGAGAAGGTTCAAATAGCATTGACAGCCTGTGATGTTGCTTTAAAAGAACAGCAACGGTTGCACCATAACCTTCTTAAAGAACATTACAATAAATTTTTCTCAACCTACATAGCTGCAGGGACAATTCCATCGGAAAACATGATGCCGATCCTGATCGAGTTTATGCTTAATAGGGGAAAACCTCTCATGGGTGAAGATAAAGAATCTGTTACCCTTGATTTCCTTGCTCAGAAAATACGCATCACCATGCCTCGCGATCAATATAAAAAATTCCTTGTAGCGACGCGAAGTTATCTCCTGACAACAAGCATCCTTAAAAAAAATGAACTAATTAGTGCCAAATTAAAAGAGCTTCAAAATCTACAAAAAGCACTTACTGATAAACCGGGAGATAGCAGCCTGATCGTGCAAATACGTGCTGCATACCTAGCATTAAATCGTGAAATTGCAGCGCAACAAGAATTATACACCTCCGACGAAACAAAGAAGGACTTTTATGGAAAAGTGGCGGAAGTTGTTGGTTCCGGAATAACCCGCGACGAATTGATAACTTATGAAACACTTTCCGGTATTCGTCCCTATGTCAAGCAAGGAGAGCTATTGAGATGTCTCTTTGACGGTAAAATAAAAGCTTTTCAGCTAACCATGGGGGGAGGTAAAACGGCTGTGCTTCTTTCTATTTTATGTTTCTTTATATCGCGAACTAAATTTATATCGCGAACTAAATTGAAAATGTCCGTACCGGTGATACTTTCCGATACGTTTCAGTTTGAATCGGTTGTTTGTAACGTTGGAGAAAATCAGCGTTCCAGATTTTTTCAGGATGTTGTGGTCTTCGAGTTTACCCGTAGTCAGCTTAAAGATGTCGAACAATTGAAACAGATACTAGAAAACCTCCGAGCGGCCAAGGAAAATCATCAGGTAATCATTGCTAGAACAAGTTTACTCAATGTTCTTCAGCTTACCTTTCAAGAAACCTGTGTTTCCTCGGAGCGTAAAAATATGCTAAATACACGAGTTTCAGAGTTGTCAAGGCGGATATCGGAGCTAAATCTAGAAATCCTAAAATGTAACAACCGAGAACAAAAAAAACAAATGAGTGAAGAACAGGCATCACTATGTATCCAAAGGAACGAAATAATAGAAAAGCTAGGAAAATACAATGATGGTGCAGAATTCAAACTATTACGCGATATTCTCGAGTTTTTTAAAACAGAAACGACGGGCATATGCGACGAAGCGGACATGAACCTCAATGTGATGGAAGAAGTCAATTTCCCTAGTGGCCGGGAAAAACCAATACCACAAACCCAACGGGTTGCTGGCGCTGCTTTCTTTCGCCACATAGCTACGCTGAACAAATCGCAAAGCAATGATTTTGACCTTTTCGGACTTTTAAAAAATGAACAGGCAATGCTCAGCGATGCTCAATTTAAAGAGCATCAAGACGTTCTTGCCAAACATATTTGGACTCAAAGGATATTACCGAACGAAGCCATGACTTGGCAAGAGTTCATGGAGAAGCGGGGATTTAATCCAGATAACTTTGAAAAGCTTTTGCGGGGCGAACCTACGGGCTTAGATTCAAATCCATTCCAGCCAACTACCCCTGCTCCGAAACTAGGGGAAAGTGAATCCTTGGAATATACTAAAGAAAAAGAGATTCTCGAACGATTAGCCATATTCCGTGGGCTGATGGCGGAGTTGCTTCAGCAAACTAGAAATAAGTCAGCAAACCGCAACTACGGATTTGCAATTCATGAAGTTTCCATACCAATCAAGGATGGTGGTACTCCAAAAACGGAGCGGAGACCAGTTTTCGTTCCCTACGTTTCCGTTGGACAACCATCTCAAAATGCGTTTGGGAATCCGTATGAAAAAATGGCCTGCTTTTACATGCATGCCATGCACGATGAGAGCTCGGTTGATGGAGGTGATACCTCATTGGTTTTCTCCAACGCTACCGGTGGTGCCCAACTCCTCGACCTGTTTTTTAAAAAAATACAAGGAAAAATTGAGCTGGAAAAATCGCTCGCTACCGAAGGGGTACAACAGAAAGTTACATTAGAGTCCCTCTTTGAGACGTCCACAGGATTAAAATATATCGACTTTAAAGAGGCAATTGAAAAGCGTGCACTTGGCCAACCGGAAGCGTATAACACCTTGCTTCATCAAGCGCAAAGGCACCTTGCGAATAATCCCAATGCCAGACTATTACTCTATGAATACGTCAGCGATGAATTCCTCAGATTCCATCCGGCGATGACTACCAGCGGTTCCATGCAAATCCCGGGACTTGTTGGGGATTGCGTGGCTTGTTCTGGAACGGTTTGGAACCATAAAACTTGGCCTACAGACTTAAATGAAGGTTTGCGGGAGGATGTAGGTACGGAAGGGCAAATTCTAATCAAGCAAAAACAAGATTTTAAGGCGGGGAGAGCCAAAACATTTGTAGCTAGAGATGCAGAAGTTGAAAGCGTTCTTGATACTATCGGCGACCGCCCAGACCTTCGAGATTTTCGAGCCCTCATCGATACGGGCGGTATTTTCAAAACGAGCAATGCGAAAACTGTCGCGCAGAAGATGCTGGCGTGGATAGAAAGAAAAAATGAAAGCCGTGACCCAGATAATAAAATCGATGCGCAAGGAGTATTTTTTTTCAGGCCACACGAAGATCGTGCCGGGGGTGCATATTGCATAATGTCCACCGATAGAACGATCCATGTCTTGTCAGGGACAACCAAAGATGATATTCAGAAAGCAGGGTTTGCCCCGGACAAAGTTATCGTTTACTATGATGAAGCACGGACGGTGGGTACCGACGTGAAGTTTCATCCGACGGCATTTGCTGTTCAAACCTATGACCCTTCTTCCACATCTCTGCGTGATTTGTCTCAGGGATCAATGCGTATGCGCCAACTATTGGAAGGACAGCATGTAGATATTGTCTGTGCCAAACCTCATATGGATGCTAAAAGAAAGGCCGAAAGTGGAAATGATTCCTTGCCTCCGGGAAAGATGACAGAAAGAAAAGATGATTCATTTACCTTTGAAGAGGTTCTAAAGTGGGCAGCCGAAAATCAGGCAAAAAAGCTTAAAAAGCAACTGATGAAAGCACATAAGGCAAAAATAGACGAAATCTTTAAAAATATTATCCTTAAAGCTATGCTTACGAAGGACTCGGAATATTCATATGCGGTCGCCTGCCAGGTCTATAATAAGTTCATTCCTTTTTTCCAAAAGGAAATGCAAACCGATGCCATTGCAATGTTTACGGGGAATAGGATCACGCAGGATGGTGCGATTGAAATTGAGCATTATTATGCCGCTCAGCTTGGAAAATTTTTGAGCATAATAAAAGAAATGAAGCGTCTATATCCAAAATTGCCAATAATTAAAGATATTGAGTCCTGCATAGACGAAGCACAAAAGGGAGATGGAAAGCTTACCAAAGCTTTAGAAACTGCTAAAGCAGACCTCAGTGGAGAAAAGTTTGAGACCAGTGAACATATTTTCGATGCCGATGTGGATCAGGAAAACGAACAGGAATATCGGATTGAAAGCAACCAGGAACAAGAACAGGACGTCAATCGAGAACAAGATATTGATCTGAATTATCAAAGAAATAGTGCCAATCGAAGAATTCAAACAGAAGAAAACATAGATGTTAGCATTGACCCAGAGAGTCCCTCTTTCGCCCACTTTAAAAGATTTGAATCTGTTTCAGCCAGGGAAGATTTGCGAGATATACCAACGAACAGAAAATTTGCCAATAAGCCCATCATTTCAAACTATGGTGAACTCTTGCCGAATAATTTTCATGTTAGTAGAAATTTCAGAGAAGTGGTGGAAGGAGAAGTACACCCTCTCTCACCATTTCGCAAAGAACCGGTCTTTTTCGTGTTACACATCACACCAGACGGTAAACATGAATTTTGTGTTGTGTCTCATATGGAAGCAAAAACTTTGAATCAGCACTTAGAGGATGAAAATACTTTTCTTTTCGACATTCATGGCACTTTACTAAAAGGAGACTCGACAAAGGCTAAAAGATTTAATGACCAAAAGGAAGATGCCATCAATTGGATTCATTTTTGGCATGGAGATACCGCAGCACTCCGATCGGCATCAAGTACGTGGGTTGACAAAAATCTTAAACAGCGTGACTCAGAAAACCCAACAGAACGTAGTAACCATGAAATTTGTTGCTTCCGTTGGTTGGTTGCTCGTTCCGGCTATGGAAATGCTGAAAAAATTGACAGTACAGCAAAAGAAGTACACTTTATCTTTCAAAGTGCTGGGGTGGGAAGCGAACTCCAGGCGGAAGCGGAAAGTTTGTTCGCAGAACTCGATGTTTCCAATTCTGATTCAGCACCGGCACCAGTACCGACACAACCAGCACCAGCTCAAGTTAAAGCAGCAGCATCAGTACCGACACAACCATTATCAACAGCAGCAGCAGCTCAAGTTAAAGCACCAGCTCAAGTTAAAGCAGCAGCTCAAGTTAAAGCAGCAGCATCAGCTCAAAAACAACCAGTACCGACACAACCATTATCAACAGCAGCACCAGCTCAAGTTAAAGCAGCAGCTCAAGTTAAAGCACCAGCTCAAGTTAAAGCAGCAGCATCAGTACCGACACAACCAGCAGCAGCACCAGCTCAAGTTAAAGCACAAGCACCAGCTCAAAAATAACCAGAACCAGAACCGGTACCAGCACCAACTCCAGTTCAAGTACCTGTGGACAATCAGGAGCAAATGAAAGAGTTTGAGAAAATAATTAGCGAAATTCCTCAGAGGAGGAATTCTCCTTGGTATAGTAGACTTTTCGCTTACATTCGTGCCTTCTTTTACGGAACAAGCACCGATGTTGAACTTGCAAAAATAAAAGTGGACGTTAAAGATTACTCCCAAGATGGTGCACAAAGAGTTACAACAATTGGTGAAAAATTCTTTGAAAAGATAGAAGACAAGCAAAGTTTTTTACAAGCTGCATCTACGTATATTCAAAGCATTTACAGCACAAATTCTGAAGAGGCTAAAGCATATACAAAATTTTTGCTGTATTTTTGTAAAGATTACCTAACTTCTTCTGAAAAGAATCAAGAAGTGAAAGATTTAAAGGAAACGGTTGCTTCTTTGTTGAGAGCAGAGATATTTGTTAACGATGCTGAACTACAGAAAATCTCTAACTCAGTGTGCAGTCCTATTTGATAATTGCTCAAAGAATAACATGTAACCATCTCTTTTGACAAAGGCATATAAAAAGATAGCAGTTAAAAACAGGTGTGCTGCTCTCCGTCAGGAAGAAGGAGTGCAAAATATACGGTCGGAACGCCGCCATATCCGATACCGTCTATGATCTTTTCGTCCATGGCAATGTGTCCGTTAAGATACTTGCTGTGGTCGGAGACATATTGCCCGAATACCTGCTGCAGCATTTTTGCGTTTGTCTGCCGCAGTAAATTGGACATTACAGATGCCAAATCATATCTTCTTCCGGAGGCGCTCCTTGGATCTTTCAATTTCTTCAATTTTTAAGCTGTCCATTTCCATCCCTGTCTATCCTTTTCTCTTCCTTCAGCAAGAACCAAATAGACCTGGATGCACTCGTAATTGCCTTAGGCGATGCCACAAAAATTTCCATCGAAAACAATGAGGAGCTTACCTTTACAACCACCTGTTTTCAATGCCAAACCGATGGACATGAAGAAATATTAGAAAATACCGCCAAAAAGGCAGTTGCTTTTTTGGTAAAAAACGACAAAAGAATTAGTCATTGCACGAAGATTTCCTTGCAGAAAGATAGTTGTGAAAACAATGGTTTCGGAAATAGACCTTTGGAAGCAAATGCTGTTCGAGGCTATGCCAAAATTTGCTTTAGAAAAATTACTTTAGGGGACTTGTCTATACCATGATGGGGAATCCGAATGCAGCACCCGTTTATTTTGCACTTGCAAATTTTTTGTACCTAAGAATCGTTGCTCCAAGTTAATGAAAGATAGAAGTCAACTCATTGGTTTTACATTGATAATTTGTGCGTTTGTATTGATGTTTAAAAATGCTGCCGATCAAGCGAATCAAGCGAAAATCGCCAACCAAAAGAATGAGCAAACGAAAATTGTCTATGATGAGCCTGTAAGTATCGAAGCTGCTGGGGATTTTGACATTGGGGTAAAAAATTTTACTGCGGTTGAAAAAAATACGGAAGTTGAGAAATTTTTTACATTAGAAAATGATGTCATCGGTGTCACAATTTCTGACCGGGGCGGTACGATAAAATCCACCGCGCTAAGAAAATATCAGTCTGTCCAGGATCGACCAGATGTTGTGGCTTTTAACGACGGTTGCGCCATGCATGCGATGTCGTTGAGCTCAAGCAGTAAACGGTTTTCCAAATTTATTCAATCCGAACGATTTGACGAGGTTTCGGTGGGGAAACACGATATCGTACTGTCAAAGACTGTACCCGAAGGATATACCATAACCAGGCAATACCATCTGGTTCCCCAGGACAGCAAAGATTCGGACGGATATGTCGTTGAACACAAAATTCATATCGAAAATAATACCAATTCACCACTGAATATCGGTAGTTTATTCCTGTTCCTGGGTTCCATGCCGGCAACTGAAGGTGATGCCATGGGGGATTATTTAAACTTCGGGATGTTTAATGGGAAAAAAGAAAATTTCATAAAACTCCGAGATTTCAAGGAAAGTAAAGGATTTTTTGGGTTTGGAAAAAGGGAAGAACGAAAATTTATCTTCCACAATGAAAAAATCTTATGGGGTGCCATAAAGAATCAATTTTTTACGACAATTCTGACACCCGAGGTAAAAGCGGACGGCTACATTACATACCCAATTCTTGTCCATGACAAATGTTCAAATAAACAGGAAGAAGGCATAGGAGCTTCAATGATTTTTAATGTTGGCACCATCGATGGAGGAAAAAGTAAAACGTTTTCGTCGAGTATTTACATGGGTCCCAAGGATTTTTCTAGGCTGTCAAAATTAGGGAAAGAGCAGGATAGGGTGATGCAATTTGGTTTTTTCGGTTCCATAAGTGAACTTCTCCTGCGGCTGATGCTAGGGATTCATGCAATAATTCCAAATTGGGGATGGACGATCATTGTACTGACAACTATGGTAAAACTTCTGCTTTGGCCACTGACAAATGCCCAGGTTAGATCTTCAAAAAAAATGGCAGCAATTCAAAATCCTTTGAAAATAATCAAAGAGAAGTATAAAAATAATCCGCAGAAACTGCAGATGGAAACCCTAAAACTGTTTCGGGAAAATGGGATAAATCCAGCTGCCGGGTGCTTGCCAATATTTATACAAATTCCAATTTTCTTTGGGCTCTACTACATGCTCCGCACGGCATCCGATTTGCGATTCGCGCATTTTTTGTGGATAAAGGATCTCTCATTGCCCGATACGGTCGCACACATTGGTCATTTCCCCGTGAATATTTTACCATTGATCATGGGCGTGACCATGTTTTGGCAGATGCACATGGCACCAATGCCAACCTCGGATAACTCGCAAAAATTAATGTTCAAACTTATGCCGGTTATTTTCTTCCTTTGTTGTTACACTTTTCCTTCCGGATTAGTACTATACTGGACAGTACAAAATTTGTTGACGATTGTTCAACAATTTACAATGTCACATAGCAGCAAGGTACAGGAGGAAAGTAACGTAAAAATTTCTACGGAAAAACGCAGTTCACGGTCACCGAAACGGAGGAAAAATAATGTCAGGATATAGCAAGTGGGCAACAACAAAACGGCATAAGGCCGTCATCGATGCAAAGCGCGGAAAAATTTTTAGCATGTTGAGTAAAGATATATCCTTGGCCGCACGGGATGGTGGTGGTGATATAAATTTCAATGCCAGGCTGAGGGTTGTTGTGCAAAAAGCTAAGGAAGCCAACATGCCGGCTGATAATATCAAAAAGGCCATCCAAAAAGGTACAGGTGAACTGCCCGGCATGTCCATCGAAGAACTAACCTACGGACAACAAAAATCGTGTTGCCAGCGAGATCCGCAGTGTACTGACCAAAGGCGGAGGAAATTTGGCAAGTCCTGGAGCATTGATGTTTAACTTCCAAAGAATGGGACAATTTTTCATATCTAAGGAGGCGGTAACCGAAAGTAGGTTGATGGAAATTGTACTGGATGCAGGAGCTGAAGACATCAAATCGGACGGCCCAGATTTTGAAGTGCTGTGCCCGATTTCATCATACTACACCCTAGCACAAGCAATAATAGGAGCGAATATCAAATGTTTGTCATCTGAAATCGCATATATTCCCAGCTCTATCATACAAATAACGGATGCGGAGTTAGCCACCAAGGTGTTAAAAACCATTGAAAAATTAGAAGATTTGGATGACGTCAAGAGTGTTTTTGCCAATTTCGACATAGACGATTCAATTGAAACTTAATGGGAACGTTGGATCGTTTATGCCACTTAGGAGATTAAATTTCGTGGGTTTTGCAAAAAAACAAATCTGTCTTTCCCGCTAAGGTCGCCCATGGATTCAAATTTGCCGAAATAGTTTTTGGCAAAACTTGCGATGGATTCATGTTGGGAGCTCCCTGTTTCCAACACTAGTATTCCATCTTTTACCAAAGACCTTCCGGCTGTACCGATGATTTTAAAAATATCAGCCAATCCATTGTTTTTGGACACCAATGCAAATTTTGGCTCAAAATTTTTTATTTCATCCTGGGTATTTTCAAATTCTTCATCGGTCAAATATGGGGGATTCGAAATGATCAAATAAAATGTCTCATCAATGCTTTCTAACCAGTCGCTAACCATAAACCTAATGTTAGTTATCCCATTTCTCATAGCATTTTTTTGAGTCACTGAAAGTGCATCTTGGTTCGCATCGACAGCCAAAACATTTGCCCCTGTGAAGTGTTTCGCCAAGGCCAATCCAATCGCACCGCTACCAGTCCCCAGATCCAAAATTGATTCGATCGGTCTATTTTCAAAACGTGAAATGATCATACATACGAGCTCTTCCGTTTCATGCCTTGGTATTAAAACATTTCTGTCGACGGAGATGGATAGACCATAAAAATCAACTTCGCCGATAATATATTGCAATGGTTCTCGATTCCCTCGCCTGGATAGTAAATGTTGAAATTGAGACAGCAGGTGTCCTTCCATATTGTTACGGGAATGCAGGTAAAGTGACAACCGATTGCATCCGAGCAGATGCGACAGCAACAGCTCAACATCTAGCTTGGCGGTTACAATCCCTTTGCCTTTTAAAAAGTGTTCCGATTGCTTGAGAATTTCTACTAACGATGGCATTTTGCTCGTATGGTATGTCTGTACCTTGCAATATGCCTGAATATTCCCCAAAATACATATCCCAGAAATATCACGGCCAGTACGACATTTCGTAATAATGCGATGAGCGACAGCACTGTCATTGTGATTAAAAATGTTCCCCATTTGGTTTGTGTATTCCAATCGACCTTTTTGAAACTTGGATAATAGATATTGCTTACCATCAACCAAGCAATCAGTAGCATCAACGGAGGCAATATCAGGGACCACGATTTTAGATCATATTCGTTAAGTATCAGCACAAGGGAAACAATAACCCCAGCGGCAGCGGGAACGGGCAACCCCAAAAAATCATGGTTGTTTTTTTCCTGCTCAGCCTTCGGAAGCAGAGGATGTGTTATTACATTAAACCTTGCCAATCGCACACTGGCACACAGCAAGTACAATGATCCAAAAACCCAGCCGACTTGCCGGAAAAATGGAAATTGTTCCGTCGGCGACAATATCATCAGAAATACCATAAGGGCAGGCGCTACCCCAAATGATACCACATCAGCTATGGAATCAAATTCTTTCCCGAAAAGAGATTCCTTCCCTCCCAGCCTGGCAATCCTTCCATCCAACAAATCGCATATTCCCGAAAGAAACACAAACCAAACGGCTTGCGTATAGTATGCAGTTGACATTGTTTCCGAAACCGAACAATACCGTGCCTGCATGGAACGAATTATGGATAGAAACCCGAAAAACAAATTTGACGCTGTAAACAAGCATGGTAGCAAATAAATTTTGCTAGCATCTGCCAAGCTTATACTTTCATCTTCTACTTTCACTAGGGCATGCCTAAGAAAAATTTACTAAACTGCAAGTTGGAATGCTTATAAAAATACTCCATCTGTTATTTATACCCGTGACAATTTTTCAATTGAGATGACCTTATCGTGTGGTGTGGAGTACAATGTCACAGCGCCTATCGAGTGCACTGTCTTCTTTGTGTCGAACACTTTTATTTGCTTTGACTGAACCGAGTGAAGCAGTGATGATTCTATTTTCGTCAATTCCTAGGGACACAAAAATATCCCGAACAGCCTCTGCACGCCGTTTCCCAAGTGCGTTATTGTAAGATTCTTTTCCAAATCTGTCGCAGTTCCCAACGACTAACACACAAAGTGTTTTATCTTTTATGAAGACTTTGGCTATTTCGGCTACTTTGATCTGTTCAGCTCTCAAAATTTTTGAGCTGTCGAAATTGAAATACACGGATTCGAGCACATCCGCAGATGTATAATTATACTCCGTTTTTTGAGAATCAAACCCATGGGCAACGAAATTATCTCCATTATCCCCGTCATCTTTATTTATAAAACATTCGTCGGAGCAATTTTTTTCTGTTACTATCGTATCCTGAGGGGATAAAGACTCATTTGTGAAACAGTCAAAAGAAGAACATCCAGCAAGAGCAAAAATTAAACTCAATGCACAAATATACTTTATATACCTATCCAACATAACCAAGCCCAATACTATTGACCATTGTGTCGTGTCAATTATAATTATCTTATTCGTTGATTTTTCGCGAAAATTCCATTTTTTGAAGGAAAAGGGTATTGAGTTTTTTAGCCGTGGATATAGTGCAACTACAGGATCTACCACAGCGCGATTTTTTTGCCGAAGAAATTGCCAAGAATTTTTCCGTAATTGCATCTGCTGGGGTTGGGAAAACAACAGCCATTACTGAAAGAATTACAAATCTTGCAATGGAGGATTTGCATGTGGTTTCCCATGGGGTACCGCGGATAAAAAAATTGGTCGCTGTTACATATACGGAGAAAGCGGCAAGGGAAATCAAAGATCGCGTTTTTCATAAGATTTTCCAAAAAACTGAGCATTTATATCAAATGCGGGAACTCTGCATACAGCATCTAGAATCGGCGTTTTTTGGCACCATTCATGCGTTTGCTTCGAAATTTTTAAAATCCCACTGCGCCCTTATCGGTTTGCGCAGTGATTTTAAAATTATTTCCGATGAAGAATCCTTTTGGGAGGAGTTTATAGCTTCCATGGGAAATGTGCTAAAAGTTATTCCGCAGGAAATTCAGAATGATTTTTTATGCACACATGACGTCGATAAATTATTGGTATATGCTCGAAATCATAATCCTGCAGACCTATCGAATTCAGCGGATATTACTCCCATGCCAGCTATCAACGTCGATGATATTTTAGCCTATAGACCCAAAGGTAATGAAAGTAAAAGTGCACACTTTCTTCATTTGCTACGAGAATGGGATTTTTTTCGAAAAAACGGTGACTACTTCCCCCTACCAGATTGTGTTGAAATTTGTAATAGTCGCAGCCTGATCGAATTGTGCCAATCGGAGTTGAAAGATTTTCTCCATTGGAAACAAAATTCTGAAAAGTTTTTCACTGCAAATATTGCCTGCCTGTACAGGGATTTTCGCATTGCGAAAGGACAATTAAAATATGAAGATTTGGTCAATTTATCCATAGATCTTCTCAAACATTCAACGGTAATAGAAGAAATAGAAGACGATCCCTACCGCGTGATTTTAGATGAAGCACAGGATACCGATACACAGCAGTTCAGATTGCTCCTCGGCATTTCTCAGAGAAATCTCCACGAAGGGATTTCAATGGACATATTGAAAAACTTTCCCGAGCATGGTCATTTTTCAATGGTAGGTGACCCTCAACAATCCATTTACTGTAACCGAGTAGATATCAATACCTATGTAGCTCTACATAATTCGATGGTAGAATCCAATGCTGCCTATGGGTTAACATTTTTTGTTACCATGCGGTGCTCCGAAGCGATAGCGAATTTTGTGAATGACAGATTTCAAACCATCCGCGATGACGTAAAATTCGTCCCCCTAGTCCCTCGGCCTGATTGCCAACAAGGAGAAGTGAAAATTTTAAAACTACGCAGACAAATAGGAGAAAGTGTCCAGTCATCGGCATCCCAAACGGCAATGCTTTTCCTTGGGAAAACACCTGGAGATTTTGAAGTAGAAAATTGGTCAGACATTGCAATTTTAGCTCCCCGCAAGGATTGTTTGACGGACATTTTTCAGCATTTTGTTGCCAACAAAGATCTTCCAGGTGTCCAATTACAATTCGACATTACCAATGGCAATGGCGCCTCTCCCGTTCGTTGGCTGGCGTCTTGTTTGAGATATATAAACAACCCCGCCGATCGGCGTGAATTTGCAGGCATTTTACGGGAAATTTTTGGAATCAAAAGCCAGGAAATTATAAACTATTTCAGGCATAATTATGGCCAAATATGTGAAAAAACCGATGCCGAGTTCACCAATATGCGCAATGAAAGGTATGACACTCCATTGGCGAAATTTTTATTAAAAACTTTAGATCGGTTCAAAATTTTCCACCGCATTTCTTCCCTCAGCATTTATACCGAAGAAAATTTGTCGATCAAAATAAAACAAACGATTGAGTTGTGCTATTTTGCCGAATCCCAGCAAATGAATATCGTAGAAGCGGAACAGTTTTTAACGGATAAAATCGACACGTTAAAAGAATCGGATAGTGTCAATGTCTCTGCCGTGCAATTTGTGACATTTCACAAAAGCAAAGGCCTGGAATGGCCAGTGGTTGTATTGCCATTCATGCACCGTAAACGGCAGCTTAAAAGCGATACTGAGACAAAATCCTTGTCCAAGGAACAACATTTTATGGAATTATACGCCAATGAATGTCGCCTGCTGTACGTAGCTTGCACACGAGCTAAAAATAAGCTCCTAATATTGGATGACTCCGAAATATTTGACGAAAAAACATTGTCACACATGATTTCATCCGGAAAAATTTTATTAAAAACCAATTGAAATATTTTGCCATGGTGAAGCACATATGCACTTTCCAAGAAAAACAGTACGGAGGAAAATGTGTGTGGCGGATATGAATTGCAAAAATGGTGTTTGCAAAATTTGTTTATTAATCTTTTAAATTTGATCTCCATGAAAGACAGCTATGATCACGATCAAAGGCATGTATAATACGGCGGTAGCATATGCAAAAACATTGGATGAGAATTGCGAAAACCAAATTCGACAGTACTTGGACCACCCATTGTTTGCCAACACAACCGTGCGAATCATGCCGGATGTTCATTTCGGCCAGGGGGCGACGGTGGGATTTACAGCCACATGCAACGAATATGTCGTTCCTTCCATTGTTGGTGTGGACATAGGTTGTGGGGTAAATGCCTATAATCTTGGGAAGGGAAATGTGGCATTTGATAAATTAGACAAGTACATCAGAAAGCGCATACCGGTTGGTAAGGCGACTAATTCATCGCCACACGATATGCTGGAACAGGCCTACGGATACGTTGCCGATGGTGAAGTAAGTTTTGTTGAATTTAGGGAAAAAATTTATGAACTTTCGAAAAAACTTATGCTCCCCCCGACACGCATATTGGCAGGATTGGGTACGCTAGGCGGAGGTAACCATTTCATAGAAATCGATAGAGATGAAGACGGTTGTCGCTGGCTCTTGATTCACACGGGAAGCCGTAATCTGGGAGCAAATGTCGCTAAATATCACCAACAAATTGCCTCCAAAAGGAGTGAGGACAGCACAATTAAATTTTTATCCGGCATGGCAGCCGATGAATATGTTGCCGATATGATCACGGCACAGCTCTATGCACGGGTAAATCGTGCGTTGATCGCATTTCAAATTGGGTGCAATTTTTTGAAAACTGCCCATGATAAGTTACAAGCCATAGAAAGTATTCACAACTACATCGACTTTAAACACAAAATAATTCGCAAGGGGGCCATATCGGCCCAAAGAGGAGAATGGCTGGTGATCCCGTTTTCCATGGCAGACGGTGCGATAATTGGAATCGGCAAAGGAAATTCCGAATGGAATTACTCGGCTCCCCATGGTAATGGCCGTAAGATGTCCCGTTCCAAAGCAATGGAGTTATCGCTGGATGAATACCGAAAGCGCATGGCAAACGTTTGGTCGAGTTGCGTTGGAGAAAATACCATCGACGAAAGCCCTATGGCCTATAAGCGCACAAAGGATATTCTCGAATTGGTGGATGATACTCTGGAAGTTTCGCATCGTCTAACGCCGATCTATAATTTCAAATCGGAGACATAATTGAAAATGGGGTGGGCGATAAGTCTAAAAAATATGTTTTTGCCATTACCTTTTCTTTTTTGCCATTACTTCTCCATCTTACTCCATAGTCTATTCGATATGTTGTATCACAGAGGGAATCGGCGAGAAATTTGCTTAGTTTATGCACCATAAAAATTATCAAAATATGTGTATCGGCTATGAAAATCTGACGAAGCGAGAAAAATTTCACAAAAGCACTCCGAGCCTATTCTATCCATTCGTTTGCCCATAAGCCCTGTACCAGTTTTTAGAAACTGTTCCTAGAAACTTTCAGCAGCTTTCCCCTATATTTTTCCATACCTGCAGCACTCTGTACGGGAGGACTTATAAACCTGTGAACAAATTTTTATTCTTTCAACTATTTTCCAGAAAAATATTGATTTTTCCCATAAACCAACAAAGGTTTATTTTTCGTTTGCTCAGGTGGCGGAATGGTAGACGCTGAGGACTTAAAATCCTTTGGCCGTAAGGCCGTGCGGGTTCGAGTCCCGCCCCGAGCACCACCGAT
>JAITIO010000021.1 GCA_031279395.1 Puniceicoccales bacterium
GAAAATTCCAAAATTTTTAAAACTTCGAAGGATTGCATACCACCCGGTTGTATTGCTAATTTTGGAGAAAAATATGGTGAAGTTGTTCGCGTGGTTGAATTTGGCGACTTTTCCCGAGAACTGTGTGGTGGATGTCATGTCAACAATCCCTCCGAAATTGCATGTTTCAAAATTATTTCGACCTCTGCGATTGCCGCTGGAATTCGGCGCATAGAAGCGGTTCGGGGAAAGGCAGTCCTGGATTTTTTCAGGACAAATGGTGCCATTATCGGGCAGCAGTGCAAGGTCTTCTCATGCCAACCTTCGGAACTCTTGAACAAAGTCGATGCTTTGGTGAATCACTGCAAGGGGCTGGAAAAATCTGCCAAAATGGCCCGGCAAATGTTTCTGCAAAACATGGCATTGGAAATGGGACAGTCGAGCTCTCCGTCGGAAGGGCAAATGATTCACATTGAAAAAGAGGTCGACGATCTACAGCCCGATGAATTGCGAGCATTGGCATTGGATATTTTGCATAGGATAGAAGAGGGTGTCGTAATTTTGACTTCGTGCACACAGGGCAAATATTCCGTTGTTGCTTGTTGTTCTCAAGCTGCAATTGCAGCCGGGCTCAATGCCAATGACATCGTCAAAGAACTCACGTTCAAACACGAAGGATTCGGAGGTGGGCGGGCAGCGTTTGCCATGGGTGGCGATAACAAACCGTAGGAAAGTCTTTGATATGCTTATGTTGACGGTATGCCGTGTTTTAATTTGTTCCTCGGCTCAGCCGAGGAGACCAAAGTGGGCATTCTACAATTTTTACCGCAATCGTATCCGCAATGAGACGGTCCGCATTCGTCAATCGAACCACATGGTTTGCTACTTTCAGGAAACCTTCGGCTGCGAGCTGAGAAAATCAATCATCCGCCAGAACTTGTTAGCCAAGAGCTTCATCGGATATGTGTGCCAAATGCCCCCGTTCGAGAGATTGTAGCCACTGGACAATGGATAGCGGGTTGGCGAACCTTCGGTTTTTATATTGGGAACAGGCGGCCGGCTCGACCCCGATCCAATCTTGCATTTCCCACGTATTTGAGTTGTGAATGCTTTCAAAAGTGGACAAACAAAAGTTTGAAATTTCATCGTGTTCATAGCCGTTCTTTCTGAGAAAACCCCAAGTTTGCAAATAAAAGTCTGCTTCCTCATCGTTTGATTTTTGATCAAGAAGTTTTGCAAATAATTGATCCCCGAAGGGAGTATCCTTTTCAAACAAATAGGTTGTCCAATTCCCAACAGAGAAAATTCCTTTTCGACGCCAAACAAATACTGCTCAATCAGCTGACTGGTTGGTTGTTCCTGATAACAGGCACAATAGGAACATCTGTGAGCGCAGAACGGTACGTGGCAATAGAGCCCCAATTTCGTTGTTGTGATTGATGTTTTTTCCAGGCAATGCACTCCAATTGTTCGGATAAACATCGCTTCCACTTGACTTTGCCAAGTAGAATGTTTGAAAAATCTGAGCCATAGCGGGAACGTTGCATAAAAATCTTTATTGCCTGATGGTGTAATGGTAGCACAACTGGTTTTGGTCCAGTTTGTCTCAGTTCGAGCCCCGGCCAGGCAGCCCGTCATAAAAGCTGATAACCACAGGCCTCGGGGAGAATTGGGGAAGCACAAGGGGTATCTTTTGCCAAGCATTTTGTTAAAACCAGTTTTCCAGGCCAACGAATTGGTGAAGTTCAGAAAGCATAATGTAAATATACTATAGTATAATGCGAATCGACCTCCGCTGCGGAACATCTCCCCAGACGATGTGACCGCCATGTGCAATTTGATCATCTTTCTTTTTCATAGCCGAAGGTCCTCCCTCGCCGGTTTTATTTACCTCTGCTCCCGTTTCCGTTCTTTCCTTTGAGCTTGATGGAAAACTAAATTGTCCTGCTTTTTGCCCTTCGCGGGAGAAATAAGTCCAAGGATCGGCGAAGGTGTTTTCTAAAACTGCCCGAGAAGCGATCAGGCACTCACGCACATGAAGGTGTCCTAACTACCGTTGCTCCTTTCCAGGCCTGGCGGGGTTCGCTGGTCCTTCTTGCAAGAGGCCCGACCTTGAGAAAAAAGAAGAAGTTTTTGTGAACAATTGCCAGCGATTTATAATTTTCTGTCGAGCATTAAATTAGCCAAGTCGAGATGGTCAATTTCCAACAATTCTCGGATGTGGGAACTACTGACATGTTTTCCTTTCAATACTAATAGTGGCAGAACCGTGACTTCAATTCCGAAATGCTTCGCGGAGCCTGTTCAAATTTTGATGTCTCCAACTTGACCGTGGCCAAATTTAAAATCTTCTCCAACGGAAATACCGCAGAGGGTGGGAAATTTTCGCTGTAAAAATGTTACAAAGCCGGAGGGCGAGATTTTGGAAAATTGATCGTCAAATTTTTGTTCGAATAGACCATCCAGAGCGTGGGTTCCGAAAATTTCATACTTCTTTTCAATGCCGAAAATCATAGGCTTTGGTTGAGCCGTTGGAAGGACCATCCTAGGGTAGGGAAGAAAAGTCTCGACAACGGCAACACCACCGCTGTTTTTGGCCTGTTCGATCATGGAAGAAATTAGTTTTTCATGCCCGATATGTACGCCATCAAATGTTCCAATGGTCATAAACAACGGTTTCCCGAAAAAATCATGAACGACATCGTCAAGAAATATTTTTGTCACCTCTACCATATTTCTAAATTCACTTTTTCTCGCATTTCGGTTACCTTATCACCTGCGAAGGGACAATATCATAGGCGGGTATCAATCGTTTTGAAAGCTCAAAAATTGGTGTCTGGCGAATCTCTTCCATCGTCAGAGCATCGTTGATTGAAAAATCCCCTATTGTGGTTCGAGAAAGCCGGCTTAGATGTGCTCCACATTTTAAACGTTCACCAAAATCATTGACGAGCGTACGTAGGTACCTTTGCTGCAGTGTACAAAAAAATCAACTTCGTCATCCCGGAGGTCATCAATTTCGAAGGTACTGACGTGTATGAATCGACGTTCCCGGTCGATGGTCTTCCCTTTCCTCGCAAGCTGATACAACTTTTGACCATTTACTTTTTTGGCGGAAAACATGGGAGGTGTTTGGTATTGATCCTCAAGAAATTCACTCGCAAGGTTCTTTAAACCTTCCAGGGAAACACCCTCTACGGCGTGATTTTCTAAAATTCTACCTTCCATATCATGCGAATCCGTCGATATTCCCAATTTAATCGTCCCCTCGGAACCTTTAGACAGGTCTTTTCAATATTGGGAACTTTTCGTCATACGGCCGATGAGAATTATTAACAGCCCTGTTACCATTGGATTCAGGGTCCCCACATGTCCTATTTTTTGATTCCAAGGAGATGTCTCAGGTTGGCGATGACATCATGGGAAGTTATCCCCCGAGGTTTATCCACCAAAAAAACTCCATCTCGATTGTTAGTATTCACAATTTCACTTTCTAAGAATATTTCTCACATGTTCGGCGAGTGCCGATTTAAACTTTGCATCGACGTCCATGTCTTTTGATTCAATATTAAATCCTGCCGCTGCCGGATGGCCACCCCCACCAAATTTTGAGCCAAAAGGTCCATGCGCCAAGTTGCATCTTTGGAACGTAAACTGCATTTCACATCGGTTCCGTGGAATTCCAAAAACGCTCCAACCTTAACTCCATCAATTTGGCGTGTATAATTTACAAAACCCTCCGTATCGAGGAGTTCTGCCCGTGTTCCCACAAAGTCATTCTCGGTGATAAAT
>JAITIO010000053.1 GCA_031279395.1 Puniceicoccales bacterium
CTGGCGACCAAGCTTCCGAAAATAATCGAAGCTTTAAAGTCAATGACTAAGTATGTGACGAAAGTTACTACCCTATTGGCTGCTAAAATCGTCCAAATGTGTAGGGCTACTAAGGAGATGTGTAGGGCTACTAAGGAGAAAGCCAAGAATGCCCTGGCGACCAAGCTTTCGAAAATAATCGAAGCTTTAAAGTCAATGACTAAGTATGTGACGAAAGTTACTACCCTATTGGCTGCTAAAATCGTCCAAATGTGTAGGGCTACTAAGGAGAAAGCTGGTAAAATTGTTGAAAAATTCAGACACGTCCAAACAACGCTGGCACCGGCAATATCAAACTTCTGCAGACAATCCCCCAAAGTTATTTTCCAAATTGCCCATTTGTTAAAACTTGCCTTCGTTGTGTCTTTGCAAGTGACGAAGGTTGGTGTTATGCGCATGGTTGACTGGGCATGTTTGCTGGTAACAAAAGGGAGCAATGTTGCACAGTCCTGTTTGACAAAATCTCGAAATCTTATCAAATCTGGCAACCAAAAACTGACCAATACTCTAAAGTTTTTGGTATCCGCTTCCATTTTTGCCGGCCAAATGACGTGTAAAGGACTTTTGTTTCTATGCTTATCCGTCAAAAATATTATCCGCAAAGTACATGATTCAATTTTGGCATCTGTCCGCACGCTTGACCAATCCGTCAAAAAGTTTATCAATGCTACGGTAAAAATCATTACTTATCCATTCACATCATTCCACGCTTTCCTGAAAAAGTCTGCCAATGCTTTTAGGACGACATGTACCAGCTATGCCACGAGCTTACAGTCTTTTATTTCAGATGTTCGTGAGTCGCTAAGGTCTCAGTTCTCGTCGTTAAAAGCTCAATTTTCCTATGGTAATGCTTTGGCTGTCTTGCAAAGGCCTGCGGTGGTATTACCTCTGGCCTTTACGATTATAGCATTCGTTGGGGTGAGAATTTACGATGGCTAAATATCAAAGGTAGAGTACACGCGGGCAGCCCTTGCGGTAAAACATGAAAAAGACCTCCTAAGGCAAAAACATTACGTTTTGCATGGCTATGAAAATGAAAACGTCGCTTCAAAACGCAAAAGGACGAGGGAAGACCGCGCCTTTGCTCAAGCCTCTCCTAGCCGATCGATTGGTTACACCGACCTACAAAAGGCCGTGGATAGTTTTTTCCACAGTCATAGGGTATCGGAAGTGATGTGCGATAAAAATTCGTGCAAAATAAAAGTTGATGATAGAATCATCGATGGTAGCGGTCCGATAAATGCTGATTCTACGGTTTTTATTTCAGAGGCAAATGAAGATCACATCGTATTTGCAGATGCATCCGGCAATAGATATGTAAAATCCATCGATAGCTTGTTTGACCAATAGCCATTCTTCCAGATCTTTTTCTTGTTTTTACCAGAGCATCTACTTTCCACGTAAATCCCAAAATTTTGACTGATGATTTGTTTTGACATCTGAATGTTTAGCCCTACACTTTTGCTTTAAATGGCAAAGGTCATAAGTATTTTAGGTCCGGAAGTACTGGAACAACAAAATCCCACAAGGGGACGTGTTAGCCAGGTATCAAGCGATACGCAATTGAACCTACAGCCTGAATTAAACCCACAGCAGCAAGCATTAAAAGAGAAGTTTGGCCTACCTGAACGGGTTTGTACTAATTTTGATGCGAACAAAGAACGGGTGGAAACTTTTTTGAATGACCTAGAAAAAGGCAAATTTGACCCTGGAGCCCTTAAAAAATTTATGCTGTGGTTGTGCAGTAAATTTGGTGGGCAAAAATATGAGGCGGCTGTGCAACAATTTAGAGTCAAAACGGCAGCGGCTGAGCGCGAAGGGGTTTTTAGTCCAAAAGACCTCCTGGACGACCTGGCAGCCGCCGTAGAAAGCTGCAATATTAAGGACCTTCCCAAGGTCCTCTCAGTGACCTATGAGTTACTTTCCGCGGATCCAAAGGCACGGAGAGATTTCTTCATCAATAAGTTGCTCATCCCGTGCTCAACTAAAACATATGCGGAGATCCCGTGCTTAACTGAAACATATGTGAAGACGTCGAATAAAGATGAAATTAATATGGTAAAAAGCCTCATTGAGAAAGAGAAAAAATTTTCGGCCATTAACAAATTTTGTTTGGCCAAAAAAATGACAGCTTCGTCGGAAGAAACAAATGAAATATATAAGCCTGCGCCGACAGATGAACAATGGTGTGTTTTAATATCAAAAGTAATGTATTATGCAATTGTTAGCTCCGAAGGTGAAAGAGAAAAATATTTGCAATATTTGCAATATTTGCAGTCTGGACATCCATGTTCCGCACAAATAAACCAAGCTTGTTTGCAGAAATTTGAGACATTTAATGAAATGAACAGTGACCTCTTGCGGTGTTTCGGCAACACCAAAGAAGACCAAATTACAAACTTCAAAGCCTTTGTGGATGGTCTAAGAGACATAGCAGCGAAAGTACAGACAGAACATTCAGATGACAAGGAAAAAGCATTTATGTCAAGAGCGAGTGCATTTCTAATTGACAACCCAGAATTAATGTGGGAGGCACTGAAGATGCAAGAGATGGATCTGTTTCTTTGGGAAAATTTGTTTCTGGGAATTGTCCAATGTCAAGCGAAGTGCGAGGATAAAAGTAAAATTCTTTCCTCAGCTACCCTGCAGGCAATGACAAAAGCAGCAGGAAATGAGTCTTCCGATTTTTCCAATCTTACCGATGAACAGGTGAAGCTACTATGCGGAGGAATTAACCTTTCAGAATTACTGAAGGATGAACAAGTCATAGAGACAAACAAAAATACCATCGACATGGTCCTAAAATTTGTTCAGGACAAGGCACTGCAGTGCACGGATCCTAAAATATCCTTCGAAGATCTCATGCCTGAAATTGTCAAAAATAAAACCTGCCAACGGTTGCTGAAGTTTGTTGAAGATGAAAGCAGCAGCTACGATCAAGAGCTAAAAAATTTCATCAGAAATGGCGTCGAGCAAAGACTAGCGCAAATGACAGCGCCAGGCTAAAGGATACTGCCAAGAAGAATATCGCAAAATCCATGACCCATGCCATTCTGGTATGCCATGGCGGGCGTGCTTTACCTCATAGTAAAAACTTAAATTTTCTTTAGCCATTGATTTTTTTGCCGTAATAATTATCATAATTTTTCGATGAAAGAGATTGTTTTTTTTAATCGCTACACCAATACCGTTGAGGAAGAAGAAATTGTAGGAGAATTATGGATACGGTTAGCCCATTCAACGGCCATAGGAAGGTTAGCAACGGCATTACTGTTTAAACGGAAATTGTTTTCCGTTCTTTTTGGCAAGTTTGCATCCAGTCCGGCTAGTAGTAGGGAAATCGAACCTTTTATAGAAAGATATAATTTGAAAAGTGATTCTTTCGAAAAAAAAGTCAGCGAGTTTACGTCATTCAACGATTTTTTCATCCGGAAATTAAAACCTTCGGCCCGTCCAATTTCTCCAAAATCCAATACAATTACTGCACCCACCGACGGTAGGCATCTGGCATATGTCAATATGAAAAATTTTTCTCCATTTTTCATAAAAGGAGAACAACTGTCGGTAGAAGACTTGATCGTCGACAAGGCGACAGCCAAAAAATTTACCAATGGTAGTGTCCTAATATCTAGGCTTTCTCCCATCGACTATCATAGGTTTCACTTCCCCATCGCATGTGTGCCAAATAAAACATTCCTGATAAGAGGAGAGTATTCCTCGATTCACCCAATGGCAATGAATGGGATGATCGATACCTTTCTAAGGAATAAAAAAACGTCAACGCTGCTGTGCACAAAAAACTGCGGTAACATTCTAATGGTCGAAATAGGTGCCATATGCGTCGGGTCCATTCAACAAACTTTCGTCCCAAAAAAACCTGCACTAAAAGGAGATGAAAAAGGTTATTTCGAATTCGGTGGTTCGACGGTGATTCTGATCTTTGAAAATGGGCGTGTACAATTTTCGGATGATATTTTGGAAAACACTGCTTCCGGTGTAGAAACTTATGTCCTAATGGGGGATGAAGTTGCTACGATCATATAACAATGGCAGATAGCGTAATTTTTCAGGCAGATAGTCCCATCGCTCGGTTTATAGATAAAACCTTGGATGAAGCGGTTGCCTTACATGCTTCCGATATTCACTTTGAAACTTTTGACGGCAAATTTGTAATACGCTACCGCATAGATGGGGATTTGATACCCCTTGAAAATTGCACGGAAGAAATTGCCAAACCCGTATTTTCTCGCCTAAAAGTGTTGGCCAACCTCAACATCTCCGAAACCAGATTACCTCAAGATGGTAGTATTTTGTACCCAATCAATGGAAATGAGGT
>JAITIO010000034.1 GCA_031279395.1 Puniceicoccales bacterium
ACCCTTTATGATAGATCTTTGATCCTGGTAATGCTGCGTGATTTCACCAAAAGCAGATGTAAATAATTCTTGAAAACATAGCAGTTTAGACAGTTTGTATCTCAAAACTAATGGAAGTAGTTTGGAAAGATACCACGTGTTTTGAGGAAAAACACGAAATGTAGTTTTGGAAAAACTTTCCATGTGGGAAATTTTCGAAGCACGAATAAAATCACTCTTGGAAAAGTTATGGCCCAGAACCTTTAGATATCCCAGATCCGCCAATGTTCGAAGCTGTATCAATGTCCTGTTTCTCGATTGTAAGGCGGAAAGTAGTGCCCTGTCGTCGGTGTTATGGAAAAAACGGTCATACTGGCTAAAAATCCTACGGCATAGCTTCCCTCCTTGGGGTATTCGACAAGAAGGGTCTTACTCAAAGCTGCATCGCGGTTTGCTCCAAACGTGCTGATTACCTGTTTGACCGCTTTATCGATCGTGTTAACAAAAGGAACATGATTTATGAATTTGTCCGTTAAACCTATGACCAATTTTCCAAGAAATAATTTCGACAGAAGCCGGGCAAACACAATGATGATGATCACGAGACAAATGGAAATCGCATTTGCTACGAAATATATGGGAGATGTGTTGCGAATACGAGCATCCATCCAACAAAACAATACCCGGCTGGTTGGAGCTCCAATAGAGTGCAACATCAAATCTATGAAAAATAGTGTTACTCCAATGGGAAGGATCAAGACAATACCGGTCATAAAAGACTTTTTCAGCGAAGTTGACATTAAAGCAAGATATCACGATACGAAAACTGCGAAAGTTGACAGCCGTAAAAAAGAAGTTTTCGTAAGATGATTTTAAGGTGGCTGTTGAGAGTCCATACCTGAGGCCTTTATTCTTCAGAATCTCCAAGATTACGATCCAAAATAGTAGCGGTTGATTGTTTTTCAACCGGGACAATTTTCCCCTCCTGAAACCCTAGGGGGATCACGGGGAAGCTACCCATTTTTGTCGTCGAAGAAATGGGTATTTTTCCAAGTTAACGCTTGATGAAAACATGGGATTTTTTACTTTGAGATGCAAATGGACTTAAAAAAGTTTCTGGCAGACTATGTTACATATCGAAGTGTGTCATCGGATCTCACTTCGGGGAGTGGTATGGCGAATGCCCGTGAATACTTGATGGGATTTTTTAATAGTTTGGCAATCGAAACTCGGGAAGTAAAATTTGGACAACATGCCGCTATTTTTGCCAAAACAGCCCAAAGACCTAACAAACCGACCATTTTAGTCTACGGACACTACAACGTTCAACCGGCAGATGATAAGGAACTATGGACGAGCGATCCATTTGTTTTAACCGAAAGAGATGGCCGTTGGTATGCCAGAGGAGCGTCGGATAACAAGGGTTGCCATTCCTCAGTTTTGATGGCAATCCATGATTTGATGACTACAAAACAAGAATTGCCGGTTAACTTAAAGTTCATCCTAGAGGGAGAAGAAGAAATTGGTAGCTGTAGCATGCCGCAACTTCTACACAACATGCGGGATGAATTAACTGCCGACTTTGCCCTCGTTGTAGATACTTGTTCGCTGAACAAGGAAAATATCGTCATTACAACGGGGTTGCGCGGAATAGTTGGGTGTGAAATAAGACTAAAAGGCCAGGAGCATGATTTACATTCCGGGTATGGCGGATGCCTATTAAATCCCATAGGAGCACTCGTTGACCTTTGCTCAGCCTTGCATACTCGGGAAGGGCTTGTCAACGTTCCTGGTTTTTACGATGAAGTTGCCCCTCCATGTAGCTGGGAACGGGAACAAATGAAACGTTTGCCGATGCTAGATGATGAACTCAAAGAAAGCCTTGGCATAAAATGTTTCAAACTTCCCAACGGTGATTTTTCTGCCGCCGAGACCATACGATTTTGGCCGACACTGGAATTCAATGGTATTGGGGGAGGATTTCAGGGAACGGGCATAAAAACGATAATTCCAAGTTATGCCTTCGTCAAAATATCTTGCCGCTTGGTTCCCGATCAAAATGCCGAAAAGATCAAAAATTTATTGGCTGAAACAATTTCCAATCTTTGTCCCAAGGAAATGTTATTGGAAGTAAAATTTGAACAGGCCTCGAATCCGTATTTATTTGATGTACGCAATGGTAAAAATGCAACACTTTCCAAGGCGATAAAAATCACTGAAAATGGTATTCAATCTACATTTGGCAACCCTCCACTCTATTTGCGGGAAGGAGGCAGTATAGGGTTGGTCTCCATGCTAAAAGAAATATTAGGCATCGATTCCCTACTCATTGGACTATCTACGGCCAAAGATAATATCCATGCCCCCGACGAAAGTGTAGAAATTGCAATGTTGGAAAGAGGAAGGAATTTTTTTAGGGAATTTTTCTCCAAATTCTAAAATTGAAAGGCATGCGAACCATTACCCATTTTCACAGATTGAAGAACAATCGCATAAAAATGTTTTATATGGTGGCAACGCTAGCATTTGCTTACCTGATCTGTGGGCTTTTCCATCGTCAAATTATCCAACATAGATATTTCCAACAGAAGGAAAATCGTCAAAATTCACGGCGAATTGTCATACCCGGCATGCGGGGAAATATTTATGACAGAAACGGCATATTATTGGCGGGACATAGAAGTGTTTTTTCCATTAGTCTATATTTACATGAATTACACGACGAATTCCGAAAGACATACCTAAAACGTGCAAATACTTTGCGGCAGAATAATGTTAATTTTAATGCCAGAGAACTTCGCCGTGATAGCAGGGTCGACGTTGTCAAACAATACCTGGATGTTATCAATGGAACGATAGGGTCGAGCTACACGGTTTCAAGCGATGCAATAGAAAAGCATTTGGCTCAAAAGTTTTTGTTGCCCATGAAGATTGCCGACGATATTTCCCAGGAAGTTTATGAAAGATTGATGTACATCCTGCCGAAGAAATCCCCCGTACAGCTATCCATGGACGAGGTAAGATATTATCCATATGGAGATCTTGCATGTCACATCATTGGATATGTGGCGATGGATGAGTACCATGGGCAATCTTCGAACGAAAAGATCAAAACATTTACCACCAAATGCCAAATGGGAAAATCGGGTATCGAGCTGGGAGCGGACGATGTTTTACGTGGGATCCCCGGCCATGAATTGTGGCAGATTGATACCCTTGGAGTGGCGAGGACTTTGCTAAAGTCTGAAAATCCTAAACATGGTAGTTCCATACGGCTTAGCATCGATAAAAATTTGCAAGATGTGGTCGAACGGGCCCTTGGAGATAATAGGGGTTGTGCAATTGTAATGAATGTGCGCAATGGTGAAATCCTGGCAATGGCAAGCAAACCATCCTACGACATAAATCTGCTAGTTCCGAAAATTTCCTATGATGCCTATAACCAGATAACCTCAAAAGGTAGTTGGTTGAATCTGGCAATTCAGGGAAAATTTCCCCTTGGTTCCGTATTCAAATTAGTTTCGTCCATGGCATTTTTGCGATCCGGTGAAGTGCTAAGAACAGATTCCGTCTTTTGCTCAGGCGTAACGGAAGTTGGTGGTAGAAAATTTACCTGTAAAAATCACACAAGCAACATTGACATAACATTTGAGGATGCTATCGCTAGAAGCTGTAACATCTTTTTCTATGAAAATGCCAAAAAAGTAAAAAAGGATAGGCTAATCAAAGCCGCCATTGAGCTAGGTTTCCCCGAAAAAACTGGCATTGAATTACCCTATGAAGGCAAAGGTTTTGTTCCCACCGAAGCGTGGAAAAAATCTCGAGGTTTTGGGAGTTGGGTTGGCGGAGATACCCTTAATCTATCAATAGGCCAGGGATATTTGCTTGTTACTCCCATTGAAGTTTGCTGTTTTACTTCCTCAATTGCGGCAAACAGATTGCGGACAAAACCGACAATTTTTTTCAATGGAAATCGTGGCAATCTGCCCAATTATCCATCTCTGGGTCTGGACGAGATGGACTATAATTTCCTAGTCAATGCGATGGTTGAGGTCGTAGAAAGTCGGTCGGGCAAACATGCCAAAGTAGAAAATTTAAAAGTCGCAGGGAAAACTGGAACAGCTCAGTTTTTCG
This sequence comes from Puniceicoccales bacterium, assembly GCA_031279395.1. GTDB lineage: Bacteria > Verrucomicrobiota > Verrucomicrobiia > Opitutales > JAIRKQ01 > JAIRKQ01. The sequence goes on from JAITIO010000034.1 coordinate 4,114, forward strand.
ACCATGGGGAAAAAAGAAATTTGGCATGGTTTACCTGCTTTGCTCCCGTCTACGACCCTGAAATTGCCATTACCATCATGGTCCAGGAAAAAAGCCAACATGACTCCTACTGGGGAGGGACAAATGCCGCTCCCATAGCAAAAAAAATCATCACAGAATATTTTGCGAAGAAACAAATCTCCACCCCTGGAGATGCTTCCCTGCGAACCGGCGATCTGTAATCACTTGGCCGCAGGTTCGAACCCTGCCCGGGCAGCCAGCCGTGAGATTGCTTGAATACAGGCTTTACGGGGAATAGGGGAAACATAAAACGAGACGTCAGAAAAATTTATTGCCGCAATATAGCCGCAAAAAACACGTCTTCCGAAAAATGGGAATTTGTTTTTGAGGGAGGAAAAGAAATGAAAGTTTTTTGGATTCTTAGACAATGTCCTTGGGGAGAAAAGCGTTGAGAAAGGAAAAGAGATGAGTACACTGGGATTCAAGGAGGGAACCTGGTGGAGAGAAGGGGGAGAAAAAAGACGAAGGGAACTTTTGTAAGTGTCCTGCTGATGGGCAGCATGGTGGGTGTGATGCTATGTGCGGTGTTGTGCGGAGGGTGTAAGACAATGGGGAACGGATTGTCGATGCCTGGGACGCTCAGCGGGCAGAGTGGAGAGCTGAAAGACATAAACGC
>JAITIO010000005.1 GCA_031279395.1 Puniceicoccales bacterium
GTTCGCTGCTGTTCGCTGCTGTTCGCTGCTGTTCGCTGCTGTTCGCTGCTGTTCGCTGCTGTTCGCTGCGCATTAGTACACTACTCGTAACCATAAGTAGATGCCAGTGTGTAAAAAAAATTGTAAATATCCAAGGTTTTTTGAAGAATATTTAAACTATTTTAATATTTCTTCGATTTTTCTAATTTTCTAAAAACTTCTTTGGCTTTCCAAAATCTTTCTAGAACATTTTCAAAACCTTTTTTGAAAACAGTTTTTTTGGCAATAATTTGGCAATAAATTTTTCTGACGTCTCGTTTTACGTTCCTCGTATCCCCCGCAAGGCTTGTATTTAAGCGGTGTTTAGTCCTGGTGGGCGGTGAGGGACTCGAACCCCCAACCTACTGGGTGTAGACCAGTTGCTCTAACCAATTGCGCTAACCGCCCCAACTAATAATAGTCACAAAATTCAACGAATAGTCATTTGCAAGCATTAATTCGGGGAAACTTCTCCGCAATGTTTTCATTCAAAACAATCCGTAGAATCGCTGTGTCCACACCTTCTTCTCTTCCATCTCCATTGCCTGTTTTTTCTCCTTTGAAAGGCATATAGAAAGATAGCAGTCAAGAGAAAATGTACTGCCCATAAAATGCCATTTTCGAGTACAATAATTATATTTAAATTTATGAGTCCTGACCCTAGGATTTGGACTTGTTACCAAAAACTTCAGTATCAATTTTTTGAAAAAATGTATCAATTTTTTTTGTGATCATGGAAACTGCAGTCTGACTTGGCGGTTGAGAGGAGGTTGATTTTTGTAGTTCAGTTCTAAGTTCATTTTGAATGGCGTAAAGATTTGAAATTAGACCCCTAAGGTTCTTTTTTGTAGCTTCTTTTTTGGCGTGTATTTCGATCGCCCCCTCGGCTTTTTTTATAAAATCATCTTTGGCGACCACAGTAGCATTCCGTATTCTCAATTCGCGTAAGGCTTGATCTTTGGCTGGCTGTTTAAGGCCTGTAAGAGTACTCCGTAGAGCACGTGGATCGGAACATTCAGTGCTAATAACTTTCAGGAGTCTTTTCCCATCAGAGGCATAACCATCTATGCGAGATTCATTGCTTTTATAGAACTTAACAGCTTTAGCCAATGGATCAGGAAGAAACAATGAAGCCACACTCGAAATTAAAATATTCATGGAATGATATTACAGTAAAATTTAACACCAATCAATGTTTTTGCAAAAAAAAGAGTGTTATTTTTTTCGAAAAAATTTGAATTGACAAGAGTATGGGAAACAAGAAAAAGTTTCACCATGGGAAGTTTTCTAAAGCTTTTGTTTTTGTCGATTATGACACTGTTTGTTACGGCATGCCGAACAGCAAATGACTCTGCGAAGAGTGTCTCCGTTGAACGTGTTACCGTAGGAACTGTGCAACGCTTCATTAGGAATGGAATGACCTCTGCGGAAGTTGTTGGAGTTCTCGGATCGCCCAACATGGTGACTAAAAATGCCGAAGGCGACGAAACATGGGTTTACGATAAAGTTCATTCGGAATATGAGACAACGAGGTCTGAGTCTGGTATTTGTTTAATATTGTTCGGAGGTTCTAGGGCGAAAGCTTCTGGGAGTTCCAGTGAGCGTACCTTGACCATAGTGGTGCATTTTGATAAAAATAGTAAAGTTATAGATTTTTCCTATAGAACAACGTCGTTTTAATGATGTATATGTTGAAAAAGTGCCTCGCGACATTATTTTTATTTATCCTATGCCTTATGCCGGGATGTGTTTTGGTCAATGAAGCACGTGTTCCGACAAGCGTAGAAATACAATCCACACAAACAAGGGAATTTGATGTTTCATACAAAATTGCCTTTGCTTCCGTTGTCGATGTTTTTCAAGATTTGGGCTTTGTTATACAATCGTCGGATTTTACGACTGGATTAATCATAGCAAAAGGAAATGTGATCAACAGGAACCTTGGGTTGTTCGAGGCTGCAGGTGGGGTTTGTAGTAAAGCCGTGTGGGATGTTGGTACAGCTCATTTGGAAGAGCTTGGCGACGGAAAAGTATCAATACGGATAAGTTTCGTTGCAAATACCAAAGTTATGTTTGAGTATGGAGCATCGAATGAATCAAGTAAAGCCATACATGATGGTGAGTTTTATGCGAAATTTTTCGAAAAAATAGATAAGTCAATATTCATAAGACAGAATCTAAAAAATCGATCCAATGCGAATTGAAGCCGGATTTGGGCTATCCACGCATAATGTTTTGGTCTTAGATTTCCCCATGGCATGTTAGGTTTTAAAGGAGATATTCAGTTTGTCGAAAACAGGGAAGTTTTGACCATGTTTTTTATTGAACAATTTTGCTAAAAAAGTAAACCCTATCTATGGCAAGTGGGCTCAAATGTGGTGTGGTTGGGGTAGGATACCTTGGACAACATCACGCGAGAGTATATTCATTATTGGAAGAATGCTCACTGATTGGTGTATATGACATTAATCCAGAGCGAGCAAAGGAAATAGCATCGAAATATCACTGTAAAGTTTTTAACTCTCTCGAAGAGCTTGGCAATGAATGTAACTGTGTAAGTATCGTAACCCCAACGGATAAACATGCCGAAACGGCGATTCCGCTGATTGAAAAGAATTGCCATCTCCTAATTGAAAAACCATTGGCATCGTCAACGGAAGATGTGGAACGGATTTTAAAAGCTGCGAATGGCCGTGACAGGATTTTACAAACAGGACTGATCGAACACTATAATCCCGTGATGAAATTCCTGGAAGCATCGGTTACAACCCCACGATTCGTAACATCCCAAAGGCTGGCACCGTTTAATAGGAGAGGTACTGAAGTAGGTGTTGTCCTCGACCTAATGATACACGACATCGGCATAATTTTGCAGTTGGTAAAATCGGAAATTATATCCATCGATGCCA
>JAITIO010000028.1 GCA_031279395.1 Puniceicoccales bacterium
TAAAAATTTCTTCGGTGAAACACTTTCCCGTCTCTACTCCGCACAATCCGCCTATTCTGCCATTTGCGCCGCTATTATTGCCTTCAATTTACTTCCTTTATTTTGAGACCCGCGTTATAGTATATACTTTGCAATGGCTGCTATGGTAATGCAGTGGGAAATTTCATCGCTCGTGACTGCTTTTTTGAGGTTTTGTTTGGTTATTAGGGACGTTGTTAGGTCTTCAAATTCATCGAAATGGGTATCTTTTTGTTTTGTACAGTTTTTAATCAACACGACATTGAGAATATTCGTTTGTATTGCCGGATTAGGGTATAATGTCGCAATTATCCCGGCAGGCTTTCCGCAAAAACCTGTTTCTTCTTCCAATTCTCGTTGGGCGGCTTCGATTACATTTTCTCCATGCTCTACCATGCCACCTGGTAATTCCAGTGACAATTTGCGCGATCCAAAGCGATATTGATTAACCATAACAATTCGATCATCCAACGTTTCTGCAATTACCTGTACCCAGTCGCTACAATCGATGATATAAAAATCTCCAGATTTATTATTGGATGGGTTTTTCAATTCACAGCGGGCGACACTGAAAATCTTATATTCTGCCAACGTTTCTTTAGATAATTGTTGCCATATGGCAGGTTGATTTTTATTAATTTCTCGCATTCTGATGAAAAATGTTCACTTTTATTACTTTTTCAAGATTTCATTGTTGCAATATTGAAACGATGACATAGAATCAATTCAGAGTGCAAAAGGTGAAAACATTATTAGATATTTCTTGTAGAGGAAGAAGAATTTTCGTTCGCGTAGACTTTAATGTTCCCATAGATGATCGGGGAAATGTTTTGGATGATTCTCGAATTGTGGCGGCATTACCGACCATACAATATTTGATACAAAACGGTGCAAAAGTAATTTTGGCTAGTCATTTAGGCCGACCAAAAGGAGAAGTAATGGCAAAGTACTCATTGAGTAATGTTGCCGTCGTACTGGCAAAGCATATCGGGCAGCCTGTGTTGTTCCTCCCCGATTGCGTAGGACAGAAAATCCTAACTGAGACATCAAAAATGTTGGATGGAAGCGTAATTTTGTTAGAAAATTTGAGATTTCACGGAGAAGAAACCGCGAACGATGAAGAATTTTCCAAACAACTGGCATCCCTAGCCGACATTTATGTCAACGATGCCTTTGGGTCAGCCCACAGGGCCCATGCGTCGACGGAAGGAATAACTCATTTCGTACAACAGAACGTCGCTGGATTCCTCATGGAGAAAGAATTGGAGTTTTTGGGAACGAAGATTGCTGAAGCCAGGCATCCTTTCGTGGTTATACTGGGAGGAGCGAAAGTCAGCGATAAGATTAAGGTCATCGATAACCTTTTGGAAAAAGCGGATACCATGCTGATAGGAGGGGCGATGGCGTATACCTTCCTCGCAGCTAATGGCAATGCAACGGGAAGCAGCATGGTCGAAATGGATAAAATTCAGATGGCGAAGGATGCCATCCAAAAAGCGAAAGAAATAGGAATAAAGCTATTGCTACCCGTAGACCATGTGGTTACATCTGCTTTGAATACGGAAGCAAAAACAATGGATTCCACATCCTATTCCGAATTGGATATTCCTGACGGAAAATTTGGTGTGGACATAGGTCCAAAGACAATTGCACTGTTTGGAGAAGAAATCAAGGACGCCAGTACGATTCTATGGAATGGACCAATGGGAATCTTTGAAATGCGGCAGTCCTCGGCAGGGACATTTGCCATTGCCAAACATGTGGCAGAATCAGATGCGCTGTCGATTATTGGTGGTGGAGACTCCGGAAAGGCCGTAAAGGAGAGTGGATATGCGGACAAGGTGTCTTTTATCAGCACAGGAGGAGGGGCAAGCTTAGAGTTTCTAGGAGGAGATACTCTGCCTGGTGTGGTAGCATTGATGAAATAACAATATGCTTTGGAAATACGGTTTATGGCAAAACATAGAAAATATCTTGTGGCAGGTAACTGGAAAATGAATATTTCGAGCTCGGACGTTGGGCGTTTGATATCTGAAATTTATGCTAAGATAGTAAATATAACAAAAGTTGACGTTTTGATTTGTCCTCCTTTTACATCCATCCAAGCAGCAAAGGATGCAAGCGGCAGCACCGGTAATATTCTCCTAGGGGCTCAAAACTTTTATCCAGAGAAAAATGGGCCATACACAGGTGAGGTTTCCGCCGTTATGTTGAGGGAACTTGGAGTTTCTCATGTTATTATCGGCCATAGCGAACGCAGGATATATTTTAACGAAGATGACGATCTTATAAACAGAAAGGCAAAATTCGCGTTGGAAAGCAGCCTAATCCCTATCCTGTGCATAGGGGAAACCATAGAACAGCGTAGGAATGGTAAGGAATTCAATGTCATTCAATCGCAGTTAAAAAATGGATTAAAAGATATTACTGCCAAGGAGGCGGAAAAGCTTACCATAGCCTATGAACCGGTATGGGCAATCGGAACAGGAGAGACCGCAACTCCAAAGATTGCACAGGAAATGCACGCGTTTATTAGAAATTTCCTAAAAGAAACGTTCAATGCAAAGGTAGCAAACGCCATCAAAATCTTATACGGCGGGTCGATGAAAGCCGATAATGCCGAAGAACTGCTCAGGGGAAATGACATCGATGGTGGTCTCATTGGGGGAGCATCCCTAAAGGCTGCTTCTTTCTGTGAAATTATCAAAATAGCTAGCCTTTTATCAGATTAGCCATGCTCATTTCTGTAGATAGATATGGCCCTTTCATGGTCCACACGCTATCCTTAAAATTTTATTGTCTTTTTGACTGCCATTCGTCTTATATGCCCTTATCAAGCGACAACAACTATGGAAAGTAGATCAAATATCGCCGCTGTTCAACCAACGAAATAGAATTATTTTGTACCTGCGACCAAATTTCTTGTTTATTTTAGATAAATTTTCTTCCGCATCATCCGGAGCATTTTCATTTTTGTTGACATACTCAGGAATCCGTTGAACGATTGCTTCACAATATGCTTGTTCGATGACTTTCCCTCTGGAATCAACATGATTTCCGACCGCACGAACTAGAAAGGTGTCGCCCCGTGTGCATAGAAAATGGGATGTTGTTTGTAAAATATCCGCTTGATTGACAACATTCGGCAAATTTTCTTCCAAAAATCCACTTGCCGATGCGTCATCGTAGGATGGAATATTTTTGAAAGAATTGATGTAATAGTTCTCGAAGGCTGCATTCAGTTTGGAATCATCTATTGCTTTCTGCAAAATTCCTTCCCTGCTGCACTGCACCGGATCTTCTACAATTGTTCTATTTACAAATTCCCCAATGCTGAAAAAGGGTTTGTGCCGCTTTTTCATCAAATCCGTCAGTTTTTCCGATAAATTTTTGATCTTTCGTTCATCAAAGGACGGCATTTTATTCAGTAATTTTTCATCGTAAAATCTTGGAAAAATAACATCATCATAATCATTTTTTGCCGACGACAAAACGCATTGCCAAGCGATGGGGTTCTTTGAATTTACGTTAAACGGTCCGTCAATCAGCAAAATTTGCGCCAAATTTGCGCCATTCATCGATGATGCATCTCCCGCCAATTTGAACCGTTTATTCGCCAACAATGGCAAAATATCACCGCCAGTACCTCGATCCCTTTCCGTGGAAATAAAATATCTATCAAAAATAGCTTTGTTTAGTAAGTAGGAATAGTCGTAGAGGGATTCGACCTTCCCCTGGGATGGCCAACTCACAGATACTGCTGTATTTTCGTGGAACGTTTTATTTATTGGCACAAATGGGCTTACCCGCGAACTCCCAAAAATTTGACTCGAAAAATATCCGAATGGTAAAAAATTTATATGCCGCAGGTGCCCAATATTCAGAACACCACAGGCGGCGTCGGGAATGCCAAACAACACCAAACCGTTCAAATAGTTGAGCATTGCCTTGTCCAAGCCCATAGGTGTTGCCGAATTGATGATATGTGTGTCCCAATTCCAATTTCCCGAAACAAAATTTCCCTGGAAAAATATCGATGAATATCCTTGGCAAACCGCACGATTAACATACTGGGCCCGTGGATTGCACATGGCCAGCCACCGTACGCCACTTTTACCATCAGCATCGCCGAGAATACCATATTTCATGCGAGAACAAAATGCAAAGCAATTGGTATTTCCACCCAAAACCGGACGCTCGCATTCAATCCCTTCATTCCCACGGGGATCCAATTCCGCAATCTCCTGTAAAATTTTACCATCATCACCCCTTAACCTCCAATAAAAACAGTCCCAATGCTTATTAATACTACCATTGGCATTTCTACACTGCAATCTAATGGTGGTATATCCGCCAGGGGGAACGCCAACATCCATGTACATAAAATTTGACAAATCATCCGTGTTAGATAGCTGGTTTCCTTTGTTCCGGTCAATGGCTTGGGAATTTGGCAATGAAAAAATCTTGGTTTCTCCTGCCCTAAAACTTGAGAAAAATCTTAATTTTAAAATAGGAGACACATCATTCGCGGGTTGAGGATCTGTTAAATTGCGTGCCACCAAATTCACAAAGCCCTGCTGGGCGTTGTTAAATCCAAGCAGCGTCAATCCAATCATATTGGCCGGATCGTTATAGGGAACGCATAGTTCCACCACATAGTTCGTCGGCTGTAAATCAACATCATAGGGATTCCAAAGCACAATTTGCGGAATAAAAGTGAAGGCGAAATGTCCATCGATGATGGCCACTCCAATATTAACATTCGATTGCACCACCAAAGGATAAATTCCGTGCGTCGTCGCAGGCTGCAAATCATCCCCGAGAAAATCCATGGTTGCCCCATCATAGTTTTTAAACATCTGGGGTCGAAACATCGGATCCGTGGCAAACACCGGAATACCATTGTTTTTTAACCTATTGGATAAATCAAAGAACGATAGTAAGAAATTTAACGTGGGAACATAGGCCGGTAATTCTGTCTGTGGGGCGAATAAATATTGTCTAAGGCCATTGAAAGTTCTACGATTTGCCATCTGGGACAGGTCTTGGCGAAGGCCTCCTCGTTCAACATCGCTCAAGACTCCATGGGAATGGAAGGTCAGAATATGCCTATTCCGTGAAAAAATTTTTTGAGCAGATAGATCTAGGTAGGAGAGTTGTTCTGGAAAATCAAATTTTGTCAGGATAAAATTATTTTTTATTCGATTATTTTTTCCAAAAATTGTATCAATATCCAATGCTTGTGGGCAGCAGCAACGAATTTCTTTAGCTCTAGAATCCGAAGATTGCGAATATCTATCAATCAGGTTGATTTTTATTTTTTGACTTTCGTCGCATATCCAGAAACCATATTGGCCAACCACTTCGTTGGAATTTTTCAGGTCGACCGGTTTAATGTAAACATCATCGCCCATGCCCGAAGAAAAAATCTTTTCTGCTTTCCCGGATTCATCGTAAAAAATGGAATCAAGATTTTCTGAATTTTCATCGGAAACCAACCACCCGAGGAAATTTTGTTCACCACCGGATCTTTTTTCGGAACTATCCCAGACTCCAACGTAATACTTTTTCCCACCGCTGACGCTGCCAATTGATCCCGCCAAAGCCGTCGCACAGGTATCGCATCCCGTCAATTTTTGCAATTTTTCAACGGCTAAACTGAGGGCGAATAGGGCCATATCTTTCGCCCTATGGACATTTGTTTTCTTCCTGAGGCGTAAAATTTCTATGTAATTGAGGGTGGCAATATTTGTAAAAATTCCACCGATGAGCAGTAAAACCAGAATCACGAAAATTAGCGCCATTCCCTTACCCTTCTGAACCATCATTTTGGATATGTTAGTACCTAAAACAACCATTTGAAGTTTTAAATTTATCGATGTTGGCAGAACAAAGCTCCAATTCTATATCAAGTTGATTTATCTAACCTTATTCATAGTAGTATCCCTACGAATCTCAATTGCTTAAACTGTCTAATCCTGCACAAAAATTTTCCCTTCAAAAGGACTAAATTACTGATAAATTAGGGCGTTCGGGTTTTCTCTCAATAGCATAGTCTTCCAAAGAACTTCTTCCCGTTCCGTCGAACCCAATAATTTTTTGGGAGACCCAAGTACCCACAGTCCTTTTTCTATGTCACTGTAAATGTGTCGATCAAATTGACAGTATCCAAGAAAAGCTCGAAATTGAATATTGTCGTTTGTCTCTTCTAGTTTAAAAGCTTCTGTGGGAGTAACCATGTGATAAATTTCAAAAACCTTCCGCCTATCATCGAATACCCATGCAGTCAACATAACCGTTGTGTTCCCATGGGTACCTCCCTGGTAAACTGGAACATTGCTAATGGGCAAATTTTCAAAATTTTTTCCCAAAGTTTTTAGCATAATATTTAATGGGCGATTCAAAATTACTCCCGTAACACTATTCCCAGTGTCGGATTCTACGAACAGTATTGTTTTTTCAAACTGCTTATCTTCCAATATGGGATGTGCAATTAGCATCCTGCCAGCCAGCGTTCCTGCAATTTTTTCTGTACACGTGACAAAAATTTTATTTTCCATGGAACTGAACATTTTACATTTTACTAAAAATTTTAAAATCAAAAACTTTAAAGATAACTTTTTCATCCATTCGGATGGACAATCGCTTCCAATACATTTGAACTTCGTTATTTTTTAGTTGCGCTTTAGGGATAAGGTTATTTAACTAGTGGCAATTTTATGAAGCATTTGAAGTTATTAGTAACAAAAAGGGACGAATTTGGTCGTGGATCAATGAAAAGATTGCGTGCATCCGGAAAAGTTCCTGCCGTTATGTATGGACATTTGGGAACGATGGCTCTTACCGTTGATGAAAAGGAGTTAAGAGCGCTACTAAAGGAAAAGGGACATTCCGCGTCTTTAATAGATATTGAGATAAAAGGAGATACCACACATCTATCGGATATCGCCGATATTCAAAGGGATCCGGTGACTGATAAGTTCCTCCACATAGATTTCCATGAAGTCTCGCAATCAGAAAAGATGACTACCGTTGTTCCCCTTGAATTTTTCGGAGAGGCTGTCGGTGTAAAACAAAATGGTGGTATTCTAGATATTGCCCGCCATGAAGTTTCCGTGAGATGTCTGCCTGCCGATCTTCCTTCGTCCATACGTGTAGACATAAATAGTTTGGACATTGGAACCATTGTACATTTGAGCGATCTCGCCGTCCCAAGTGGTGTTGAATTGATCGGAGACCAAGCTTCACCTATTGTTTTATGCAATGCCGCTGTCGCCGAAGAGAAGGCAAAGCAAGCCGTTACGGCGGAAATACCAGCTACCGAAGAGGTTGCACCAAAAACAGGATAGTGAAAAATTATGGCCAACAGCCTAATAATTGGGCTGGGAAACCCAGGGATTGAGTATGATTTAACTCGACATAATGTGGGATTTCTAGTTGTTGACGCGTTTGCAAATGAAAAGAGGTTGTGTTGGACCTTGAGTAAAAAATATAGGGCCCATACGGCTAAATGTCCCATGGAAGAAGGATCGGTGATTTTGGCAAAACCAATGACGTACATGAATGACAGCGGGACCGCCGTTCTAAAGTTATGTAGCTACTACAAAATCCCTGCCACAAATGTCATAGTTATCTATGACGACATAGCATTCC
>JAITIO010000013.1 GCA_031279395.1 Puniceicoccales bacterium
CTAGGTAAGGTTCTTCGCGTTACATCGAATTAAGCCACATGCTCCACCGCTTGTGCGGGCCCCCGTCAATTCCTTTGAGTTTTAGCCTTGCGGCCGTAGTCCTCAGGCGGTACACTTATCGCGTTAGCTTAGGTCCTAAAACGGTCGAATGTTCCAAGATCTAGTGTACAATGTTTACGGCGTGGACTACAAGGGTATCTAATCCTTTTTGCTCCCCACGCTTTCGTGCCTCAGTGTCAGTCTCTGTCCAGCAAGCTGCCTTCGCCATTGGTGTTCTTTAGAATATCTACGCATTTCACCGCTACACTCTAAATTCCGCTTGCCTCTCCAGTACTCCAGCCACGCAGTTTCGAACGCGATTCGGGGTTAAGCCCCGAGCTTTGACATCCGACACACGTAGCCACCTACGCACCCTTTACGCCCAGTAAATCCGAGTAACGCTCGCAGTCTCCGTATTACCGCGGCTGCTGGCACGGAGTTAGCCACTGCTTCCTTTCCAAGTTAACTCAGGTTGGGCTACGAACCCAACGTTTGCTCCTTAGCGACAGAGGTTTACAACCCTAGGGCTGTCATCCCTCACGCGGCGTTGCACCATCAGACTTTCGTCCATTGTGAATGATTCGAAACTGCTGCCACCCGTAGGTGTTTGGACCGTATCTCAGTTCCAATGTGGCTGATCATCCTCTCAGACCAGCTACCCGTCTTAGCCTTGGTGGGCCATTACCTCACCAACTAGCTGATAGGCCGCAAACCTCTCCTTTAGCGCCATTTCAAGCTTTAGTAGATTTTTCATGCGAAAAACCACCACATTCGGTATTAATTCACCTTTCAGCGAGCTATCCCCAACTAAAGGGCAAGTTGTTTACGTGTTACTCACCCGTTTGCCACTTTCATCGATCTTCCTTGCGGTCGACCAAATTGCGTTCGACTTGCATGTCTTAACCACGCCGCCAGCGTTCACTCTGAGCCAGGATCAAACTCTCCATAATTATTTTCCGTCACAGACGGATTTTTCTATTTTCTATTATTACAGAATGAAACATTCCTGAAATAGAACACTTAAAATAGAAGAGCCCAAAATCCTGTATTTATTCATAGATTTTTGGACAATACTTTCAAAGTATTAATTGACTCTATAAGAGCCGTACAAAATCACACAAAGTAGTACTTTCAAAGAACAAAAATTATTCGCATCGGATTAACCTACATCATTCACCGATTTCCGTCAAGAACTTTTTCACGACTTAAACTGCTCTAGCACAATCCTGAAAATTTTTTTCGGCGCACATTTCACAAATTCAACCCACTATTCAATGACAATGTTGGTGGAAGCTAAATTTCGAAACACACGAGTCAACTCTTTTTTATAAAAATTTCAATATTCTGTCCGATTGGCTTAAATACTGCCCAGTCGGCCAATGCTGTCGTTGAAATTTGATAATTTTTATAAAAAATCAACCGGCTGAGGAAACATACTCATTGCATATGGAAAGCACATGAGGGGGAAATATCGAAAAAGAAGAAAATGTCCAAAGGACTGTAAAGTTTTTTCCTAAGGTTGGTCAAGAATTTTTCAATTGGGTTGAGGTCAAGAATAAAGAGCACTATGAATTTTATTTTTAAGCGAAATGACTGTGGATATCCTTGCCCTGGGAAACAACTATAAAGCCAATAGATTTTAAGATTTTTACCCTTTTTCCCAATCTGAAAAACAAAGTTTCCGCGAAAAGACATGGCGCTCGTGTCGGGAGTCGAACCCGAATCACTAACTTCGGAGGCTAGCATTCTATCCATTGAACTACACAAGCAGCATTTCTGATTTCAGGGGATACTTTTAGAGCTCACACAGTCAACACAAAAGGACAACATAGATAAATCGCACTTGAAAAATCCGTACGGTTTACAAATTTATCGTATGCTGGAAATTATCGCCCTTTTTACGTCATTCTCCGCAGCTATCATTGCTTGCCATATACTGATTAAAGTATTAAATAGTTGGGATGATATTGAAAATTCATTTTGCAAAGTAGAAATTTCGGTATTGATCCTACCCTGTTCATCCCTTTTCGTTTGGACATCGGCTTGTATTTTTTCGCTGTCACGTGTAAGCAAAGCAGCATGCCCTTTGAGCACACAGGAAATAGTAATACAACCTACGCCGAGTGCTGCACCAATTGTGGCTACTACCGGTACTGCTGCTGCAAGTGGCACACATGCTGCCACGAAGGGCAATTGTGAAACTGATCCACTTATTCCGCCTAGAGTAATAAAAAACTGCCCCCATGCCTGCCACTTATTTCCGGAGCATTCTTTCTGGGATGATTTTTCTTTGATGTCAGCTGCTTCCTTGCTTTGTTCTTCAGTCTGCTGTGAAAGTTTTTTGTTTGTTTCATTTAGCTCTAAAATTCTTTCTAGACATCCGTCCATATTACCTCTAGTTTGGTCAGACTTTAACCTCATGATGTCCATATATTTGACTTGTAAACTTGCATCGACAGGCAGGTTTGATGTCGCTAAACTTGATGAACTTGAATTTGAATTTCGGCTTCCCAATTCATTCACTCGGTTTTTCAATTCACCCAGTAATTTTGCACTACTTCCAATCGATTTTTCTTCGGTAGTATCTTCTGTCGTACTTTGATCATGACTATCCAGATCTATCATTTCTCCTTCAGGAAAGTCAGAAAACTGAGGGGTCTTAACTCCATCCTCCTCGTCACTTTGTCTCTGTGAAGGTATACTGCCATCCTGTACCTTATGGCTCATGCTCTCAACTCCCCACCCAAACATTCTTTCAGATGCACCAGTTACACCCCGAAGTGTTTTTTTAGCTGCTATGAATCCTCCTCTAAACAGGGGATAAATAATTTTTCCAAATGGAGTAGATGGAAAATAATAATTTATTCGAGTCTGCTGAGTTCTACTGTCTGTTTCCATGATTATATTTTCTGCCTGAAATTTTAAACATTGTCAAGACAAAATTTTTAATGGCAATTTTTAGAAATATTGAAAAATTTTACAATATTTGCCCAGCGCCTGGGATGAACATCGGTTCGAGGTTGAAAATTTTTGATGGACTATATTTTCATCGGATTTATTTATTTGCAAACCTTCAGGAGGCTCTGAGCTACAAATTTTCTCACATAGTTTATAAAAATAGAGTTGAGAGTCTTGTAAATAAAATTAATCCATGTTTCCATCATAAAACAACTCACATTAATGGTATTGTTTTTTGTCTGTAATTCTTTAGAAGCAGAGCAAGTGAAAAAAAACTATCACCCATTTTTAGCAGACGATGATCCAATCGAGTGGCATACGTTGTTGCCAAAGTATATCGAATCAGATATTTCGTTAGCCATAGAGCTATCACAAAAAAATATCGATGAAATCACGTCGTTGCCATTGAATAAATTAACGTTTAAGAACACCATCGTTGCCTTTGAGAAAGCAACTGACCCACTCGATGTGGCATGGGGTTACGTTTCGCATCTTGATTCGACGTGCAATTCCGATGAACTCCGGGAGGAACATAACAAAATGTTACCGCGGGTCGCAGAATTTAGTGCGAACATTTTGCTAAACGACGCACTTTGGTTGCGAATAAAAACATTTGCTGAGACGGAAGAGGCACAAAACCTACGGGGAATCGACAAAAAACTTTTGAATGATACCCTGGACAGTTTTCGAGATATCGGTGCGGATTTACCACGCAAACAGAGGGAACGAATTAAAGAAATAAATATAGAAATATCTCAAAAAGCACAGAAATTTACGGAAAATGTCCTAGATTCTCACAATGCTTGGGAAAGGTATGTGGACAATGTCGAGGAGTTAAAAGGTTTGCCAAACATTACCGTCAATGTTTTGAGGGAAGACGCAAAAGCGCATGGCCGCGAAGGATATCGTATTTCTCTAAATCCAAGCAGTTCGGGCAAATGCATGCAATATCTAGAAAGCGAAAAACTCCGCGAGGAAATTTTTCGAGCATCGTTGACCGTTGGTCGCAACGATCCCTACAATAATCAAAAACTAATCGAAGACATTTTGAGATTGAAGGATGAAAAAGCAAAAATATTAGGACACAAAACCTATGCAGATTATGTGCTGAAAAGAAGAATGGCAAAAAATGGATCAACGGCATTATCTTTAATTGAAAATTTGCATGATAGGACGCGGAAGTTTTTTGTCCGTGACATCGATGACATGGAAAACTTTCGAGCGGAGTTTAGGGGGATTGAAAAATCGAGATTGGTGCCCTGGGAGACGTTCTACGTGTTGGAAAAATTTAGGCAGGCCAAGTTTGATTTCGACGAGGAACAACTGCGGCCATATTTTCGATTGGAAAATGTTATCGCCGGACTATTTGAAGTGGCGAACCGGCTCTATGGCATAAAATTTGTGGAACAACCGACATTTTTTACAAAAAACGAAGATGATGTGCCTTCCGGTAAAGCAATTTCCGTTTGGCATAAAGATGTGAAATATTTCAAAGCCTTTGAAGAGAATGGAGCCTACATTGGTGGGCTTTACGTGGATATCCATCCGCGGGAATCAAAACATGCGGGAGGATGGATGAGCGATACCAAAAGTGGATATTTGAATGAGGACGGAATTTGGCATTACCCAACGGCTACCATTTGTACGAATTTGACACCTTCCACGGAAGACACACCATCATTACTATCCCATAGGGAAGTGGAAACGTTGTTCCATGAATTTGGTCACACACTACACCATTTGTTTGGAAAGGTCAAATATGCCTCCATGAACGGAGCAAACACCGCCTGGGACTTCATCGAATTGCCTTCCCAAATCATGGAAAATTTCTGTTGGGAGAGGGAAAGCCTCGACATTTTCGCCAAACATTTTGAAACGGGAGAAAAAATACCGGAAGAACTGTTTAAAAAGATGATCGCAGCGAAAAATCACATGTCTGGAAGCGGGATGATGGGGCAACTGTGTTTGGCAAAATTAGATTTGGAGTTGCACCAAAAGTATGAAAATTATGCAAACACAGACATTGAAGACCAGTTGAGGCAAGTTTTGGAAACGTACAGAGTTACGCTGTCAGAATATGTACCGACCATAATTCTAAGTTTTAAGCACATTTTCGGAGGAGGCTATTCGGCGGGATACTATTCCTATAAATGGGCTGAGGTCCTCGATGCCGATGCATTTAACAAATTCAAAGAACACGGTGTGTTGAGCCGTAAGGTTGGGAACGAGTTCCGTGAGAAAATTCTTTCGAGGGGAGATAGCGACGAAGCGGATGTTTTATATCGCGATTTTATGGGTAGGGATCCTGACATCGAACCGCTGTTTATAAGAAGTGGTCTCGTTGATTAGAACAGGAGGATATCGGTGCTTAGAGAATATTTAATCGAAGGACCTAAAGATTACAAATAATTTGATTTTACCGTGTCATTTAGTAGATGTTGGTACTCGTAGTGAAATTATTTAACAGTTTAGGGAATGCCAAGGAAGAACTGCAACCCAATCCCGATGGAAAATTCACGATGTATTTCTGTGGCCCAACGGTTTACAATTACGCCCACATCGGTAATTTTCGGACTTACCTTTTGCAAGACGTACTCACCCGCATATTAGAAGTGGAAGGGTATAATCCCTGTGTGGCTAGAAATATTACGGATGTTGACGATAAAACCATTCGCGACTCAATAAAAAATAATGTTTCCCTAAAAACTTTTACGGAAAAATGGACGAGGATCTTCCACGAAGATTGCGAAGCCTTGAACATAAAACAGCCCGATTTTGAACCCAAAGCCACGGAACATATCAATGAACAAATCGACATGATAAAGATTCTCATGGAGAAAGGATTTGCTTACCTTGCCTCGGATAATTCAGTCTATTTTAGAATTTCTTCTTTTAAGGAATATGGGAGACTTTCGAACGTTGAAAATCGTGAGCTAAAAACCCAAGAAATCGATGGTGCTGTAAAAAAGAATTTGGCGGATGAGTATGACCGCGAGAGTGTTTCAGATTTTGCCCTTTGGAAGTCGACAAAACCGGAAGATGGTGAAAATTTCTGGATGAGTCCCTGGGGGAAGGGTCGTCCTGGGTGGCACATAGAATGTAGTGCCATGGCAAAGAAGTATTTGGGGTACACCTTAGATTTACACTCAGGAGGGGTGGATTTAAAATTTCCACACCATGAGAACGAGATCGCACAGTCCGAGTGTGCCAATGGTAAGAAATTCGTCAAATATTGGATGCATGTGACACATCTGCTGGTGGACGGGGAAAAAATGTCAAAAAGTTTGGGAAATTTGTACACCCTAGGTGACATTTTGAAAAAAGGATATTCAGCCCAATGTTTGAGATACGCCCTCATCTCCGCCCATTATGGTCAACAGCTAAACTTTACGCTTAACAATTTGGTAGCGGCGAAGAATGCCATTGAAAAACTGCAGAAATTTTTCCATAAAATTGCACCGGTGCGGGACGTTCAAAAATTTGAAATTTCCGAATGGAAGTTTTTGGGAAATGCATTTTCTGCACTTTTGGATGATATGAATACCCCCGCGTGTCTGGGAAGTGTTTTTAAGTTTATAAACGAAACCTCTCTCGAATTTTTGGATAAAGAACAAAAGCATGGGCTGCATAGAGAATTTTCAACGATCATGTATTGCCTTGGCCTGCGCTTAGATGATAAAGAACAGGACGTTAAAGTTCCCGAAGAAATAAAGAGGTTGGCGGAATCAAGGTGGCAAGCCAAACAGTCGAAAAATTTCATCGAAGCCGATAGGTTGCGCCAGGAATTGTCCAGTTATGGGTGGACCGTAAAAGATTCTTCCACCACGTACACCATAGAAAAAGATGAACCTTAAAATCGTAGATCATACTTTAGGTATGAATTTACAATGTACAGGCAATGTACAGGATTAGCTATTGTGAGGCAATGACAAAAGAGAAAGCTAGAATTGTGCTATTTGGAGATTTGAGTTTAGTTTGGTGATAACCATATGCGTTTTTCCAGTAAAAATGACCATATATGCCATGGCAGGGTCATTTAGTTCTTGCTGAAAGAGGACGAAAAGAATGGACAAAAAGGAGAGAAAATGACAGATATGAAACCTCGCCATATAAGACATACCAAGCGGTAAGGAAGAGGAGGGGGTTCATTCTTTTTTCACATGACAAAATTCGGAGGCAATCGGGCTTAAGGGGTCATGATTTATTTACTCCGGATGAATCTATCGGAAGTCGTACTCCTAGGCTCCGGACTCATAAAAAAGAAATCGACATAGGGGAGGAAGACGAAATGAGAAGTCTCTTCTATGGCTAAAAGATTGATGGAAGAAGGAAATTTTGAAGGGCTAAAGCCGTATTTTCCGAAGTCGCGAGGGAGGCCGCGAGTGGATGATCGTAAAGTGATCAGTGGGATAGTGTATATGCTGCGCAACGGACTGAGGTGGAAGGATGCCCCAGGAGAATAGGGCTCATACAAGACGTTGTACCACCGCTTCATCCGATGGAGCAGGATGGGAATATTCGCTGAGATCCTACAAAAACTATCCAGGTGCAAGACGGAAATCTTGATGGTCGACGTAACCCATTTGAAAGTTCACGGAACGGCGGCGAGCCTAAAAAAGGGGTGCTTCTCCCAAGCACATCGGGCAAACGAAAGGAGGACTCGGCAGCAAGCTTCATGCCATTTGTGATGAACTTGATAGTCAATTACGATATGTTTTGCCTCCAACAATTTTGTTGTGATTTAATTTAGATTAACAAAACAATAATAGATACGACCCCGACTGGGTTCGGGAAAGGCTGAGACGGCAAG